>JACMJD010000767.1 GCA_014380825.1 Phycisphaerae bacterium
CGCTCGGATCGCTGCTGGGATTGGGCGGCGGATTGATCGTCATCCCCGCGCTCACGCTGGCGTTCGGCGTGGACATGAAATATGCGATCGGCGCATCGGTCGTTTCCGTGATCGCGACATCGAGCGGCGCCGCGGCCGCCTACGTACGTGAGCGGATGACCAACCTGCGCGTCGCGATGTTGCTCGAAGTCGCCACCGTCTCCGGCGCACTCAGCGGCGCGTTTATTGCCGCGTACATCCACACGCGCTGGTTGTTCGTCATTTTCGGTCTGATCATGGGCTACTCCGCGATCGCGATGCTGCGCAAACGGAAGGAGCACTTGGCCGACCAAGCTCACCCGGATACGCTGGCGAGGCACCTCCGCTTGAACAGCAGCTACTTCGACGAATCGCTCCGTCACGAAGTGCAATACGACGTCGCCCGGCCCACGCTCGGGCTCATCTTGATGTACATCGCGGGCATCGTGAGCGGATTGCTCGGTATCGGTTCCGGCGCGCTGAAGGTGCCCGCCATGGACCTGGCGATGCGATTGCCGATCAAAGTTTCCACAGCGACCAGCAACTTCATGATGGGCGTCACCGCCGCCGCCAGTGCGGGCGTGTATTTCGCGCGGGGCGATATCAATCCCTACATCGCCGCGCCGGTGGCGGCGGGGGTGATGATCGGCGCGACCGGCGGGTCGATGCTGCTCGGCAAACTCCGAAGCCGCTCCGTCCGCGCAATCTTCGTGATCGTGCTCGTCGTTGTGTCCGTCCAGATGCTGATCAAAGGTCTGCGAGGCGGCGCATGAACCAACCACAGCCCGCCCGGAGCAAGATCGAAGCCGCCGACACCATGCCCGCGCCGGCGGAAGCGGTGCCGATCATTAATGATCTGACCACACCGCATGGCCGCGCGCTGGGTCGCGTCGAGGGCGTCATCAGCACCGTGCTTCGCGTGGGAGTGATCATCAGCATCTCAGTGATCTTCATCGGCATGATCATCAGTTTCGCGCGCAACCCGCAGGCGGTGCGCGATCCGCAGCAGCTCGCCGTGCTGACTTCAAAGGACGCTCCGTTTCCGCATTCCCTGAAAGACGTGATGAACGGCGTGCTCGCGTTGCAGGGACAGGCGATCATGGCGCTGGGCCTCCTGATCCTGATCGCGACACCGGTAATGCGTGTGGCCGTGTCGATCGTCGCGTTCGCGCGACAACGCGATACGGTTTATCTCGCGATCACCAGCACGGTCTTAGCGCTGCTGATCCTGTCGTTCCTGCTCGGGCGCATTTCGCACTGACACTTCAAATCCGCGGCGTGATTCCTCGCGATCATTCGAATTGAATCGATCGAAGATCGTTCGCCCGATCAGTGCAGTCAGACAACCGAGCAGGTTGTTCGTCAGATCCCGTTGCGTATCGAAGAAGTAGCTCGTCTTGGGCTTCAGCATTCCCTTCTCTTCACCGAGCAGCAGGTATGAGCAGTATTCCATGATCTCGTGCAACGCGCCCACGCCCATAATGAACAGAAGCGTCGTCACATTGAGCTGCCATGGACGCAGCATCGGAAAGTGATGCGCCAGCGCGCCGCGAAAGATTAGCGCCGCGGGAATCGCGAAGTAGTAGTGAACGAGAATGTCCCACGAAAAGCCGAGCGGCGAGTCTTGGTAAAAGCCGTAAGCGCCAAGATCGTGCAGCAGGATCGCCAAAAAAAACGCCGCGTAAGAAAACGACGTGATCGCGAATTTGTTCCGAAGCAGATATCCGAGCCATAGCAGCGGCACGAGGAAAACGGGCGAGACGTGATATGTCGGAACTTTTGCGGTGATCGCGATGACGATGATCGCGATGCTGCCGATGATCGCGATCCACAAGTGGGCGCTCGCGTTGGTCCGGGTTCTGTCGCGGGGCATGGCCGGGGATTGCAGCAACGCCATGGATGGGACTCTGCAACCGCCGTGCCGTCATTGAACTAAATCGGCGCTTTGCAGACGTACCACTTGTTGTCGACTTGCCGCAGCGTGACGTTCGTGCCGTTGCTGGTCATCACCTGCTCGTTGGCGGGCGCCTTCGGATCGCGCGGGGCCACCGTGAAGGGGGCTGAGCCGTCGGGCAGGCCTTCGAAGAAGCGGGTGAACGAGCCGCTCTGCATCGCTTCGATCTTGGCGGCCGTCGCGGCGCGCCAGGCATCGGCTGACTCTGGCACCCAATACTTGGCCGCCTTGTCGATCTGGTTTGCCTTCAGCGAACCCATGAACGCCTTCGTCACTGCTTCAGGTTTCGTCAGGTCGACTCGACCGGCGATGATTCGCCAAGTCGCTAATCCTGCAATCACGATAACGAGCGCGATGAGTAAAGCTTTCAAGTGGCCTTTCGGGTGAGCGAGAAAATGAGGCGGGCTAACAACGGGGAACGGCGACGATCATACCACAGCCCGATCGAAACGCGCGAATTCAGGTTGCACCCGTTCCTTGGATCCGTCCCGGATCCGCGTTTCACGTCGAAATCGGGCCTTATCGCCGTGATTATTTGCTCATTGTCGAAATCCATCCGCCGTGCAACCACTTTCCGCGTAGAATGGGTATGCTGACTTCCATGCCGCCCACACCCACAACTGTTAAGCCGCTGTCCAAACGTGCGCTTGCCGCCAAGCAAGCCGCACAGGAAATGAAGCTCAAGAAACTTCACGTCATCGCTTCGCGCCGCGCGAAGGCACAGGGCATGGAGAAGGAAGCGTTCATCGCCGCGATCGTGAAGGGCGACTTCCGCCCGATCACTGCCGACGACATTGCGGCCGAGCCGGATGTCGAAGCTGAAGCCGAAGCGCCGGCGGCAGTCGAAGCGAAGACCGACGAAGTGCCGGTTGAAGCTTCGCAAGTCTAAAGCGATTCATCCAAAGAGTTGAAGGTCGATGATCAGCCGCGCCGATTCCGCGCGCGGTGATGTTTGACCGGTCCGCGCGCGTCATCTACAACGACCAGCGAAATGAGCGGCCTGAATTATCAGAGCAGCGGTGTTGATTACGATCGCCTGGACGCGTTCAAACGCGCCTGCCAGCGCGAGGCTGCGACGACGGTGGATCGTCTCGCGCAACACGGAATGAGCGAACCGCCGGGCACTCGGGGCGAGAGTGCGTATCTGATCGGGACCGACGATTCATTTCTGGCGCACGTCGAAGAAGGACTGGGCACCAAAAATCTTGTCGCCGACGCGATGCAGAACCTGACTGGCCGGAGCCATTACTTCGGGATCGGCATCGATACCGTCGCAACGATGGTGAACGATCTGGTCACGACCGGTGCGCTGCCGATCTCGATTGCCATGCACGCGGCCGTGGGCAGCACGGATTGGTTTGACGATCGCGCTCGCGCCAATGACTTGGCCCGCGGATTTGCCGAGGGTTGTCGTCGCAGCAACGCCGTATGGGGCGGCGGCGAAACGCCGGCGCTACGCGACATCGTGAATCCGAATTCAATCGTGCTGGCCGGCAGTGCGATCGGGCAGATCAAACCGAAATCATTGCGAATCAAAGGCGGCGTTCGCGACGGTGATGCGATCGTCATGCTCGCCAGCACCGGAATTCAGACCAACGGGTTGACGCTGTGTCGCGCGCTGGCGGATCGAATTCCAAATGGTTATCTCGCCAAGCTCGACGACGGCACGACGTTCGGCGAAGCGTTGCTTTCACCATCCGCGACCTATGTCGACTTCATCTCCAAATCGCAGCAGGCGAACATCGATCTGCACTACGCGGTCCACGTCACCGGTCACGGCTGGCGGAAGCTGATGCGGCTGGAAGCGCCGTTTGTTTATCGCGTCACGCAACTGCCGCCCCGATCGGCGCTGTTCGACTTCATCTCGCGCGAAGGAAAGATCGACGCGCGCGAGATGTTCGCGACATTCAACATGGGCGCGGGCTTCGCGGTGTACGTCGATCCGAAAGATGCCGAGCCGTGCGTCCGTCTGGCGAATGCTTGCGGCCACCACGCGTGGATCGCGGGGAGCATTCATCGCGAAGGCGCGCGTCGCGCGGTGGATATTACGCCGCTGAACATCGTTTTCGAATCGGACACGCTGCAGGTCCGGTAATATTGTCGCGCCGATCGAGCAAACGTCTTTGTCATCC
>JACMJD010000768.1 GCA_014380825.1 Phycisphaerae bacterium
TGGTGACCGAATTGGTCGCCAGCGTGGCGACGATCGCGGATCCGAGCGCCGAATAGTCGAGCGTATCGGTGCCGGCATCGCCGAAAATCTGGTCATTGCCGGCGCCCGTTTGCACGGTGTCGTTCCCATCCGAGCCGCCGAGGATGTTGTTGTCGGCGTTGCCGATGATGTTGTCATTGCCGGTGCCGCCGACGGCGTTGTCCATGTTGGCGCTGCTGTCGGTCTCACCGGCTGCGCCGCTGTTTCCGCCGTTGATGTCAACGGTCACATCATCCGATCGCGATTGATACGTGTAGGTGTCAGTGCCGGCGCCGCCGTCGCTGGTATCGTTGCCGATCCCCGGATCGATACGGTCGTCACCGTCGTTTCCGTTGAGCTCATCGTTCCCGTCGCCGCCATTGATCGTGTCGGCGCCGCCTCCGCCGTTGACGGTGTCAGCGCCCGCGCCGGCTTCGATGGTCGTGGGCTGCGTGATCGTGGCGCCCACGGTGATCGCGTCATCCTGTGCAAGTCCGTTGATGACGATCGAGTTGACCAGCGCCGACGCGAACGGCGATGCAACAACGCCTTCGGGCTGAATCGTGACCTCGATGTTTATGCCGTTGAGAACTAGGCCGATCGTGTCGGCGCTGGACGATCCGTTCACGGTGAGCACACCGGCATTGAGGGTGGCGTCTAGCAACCGGCGTGATTCGAGCGTATCGAAAACGCAGCGTTGAATCTTCCGGGCAAACTTGGGGGAAAACTTTCGAGCGAACATGAGTGACACTCCTTTGCGTCAGTGGTATGCGGGTTCAACTTTTGCGCGGCAACGGGTCAAAACGACCGTGGTTGTCCTCGCGCCTGTTGGCGCAAGACTTTCTCCGGTCGCGGGCCGCTGTCAAGCCTTTGGCAAGAAATCCAAAGCATCCGACGTGCCAAGCGGCGCGTTGTGAAGAAGTATTCGTAGTTCCGGGTTCCCTCAGTTTCGGGGTGATTCGTTAAGAATTCACCCGAGCGCGGCGTGCGCAAGGACCTGCTTCTCGGCGTGATAACTGCTTCGCACGAGCGGGCCCGATTCGACATGTCGAAGACCTTTCGCTTCGCCACGGATTTTCCATTCGGCAAACTCATTCGGATGCACCCAGCGTTCGACCGGCAGATGATGCGCGGTAGGCTGAAGATATTGGCCGAGCGTGAGGATCTCACACCCGATCGCGACCAAGTCGTCGAGCACCGCGTCGATCTCAGCCTCGGTCTCACCGAGCCCGAGCATCGCGCCGGTCTTCGACACCAGCCCCTGCTCTTTTGCAATCTGCAAAAGTTTGAGGCTCCGATGATACTTGGCCTGCGGTCGCACGCGCGGGTACAGGCGCGGCACGGTTTCAATGTTGTGATTGAGGATTTCCGGACGTTCGTCCAGCACTCTTTGTAACGAATCCCACTGACCGCAGAAATCGGGAATTAGAACTTCGACGTTCGTGCCCGGCGCGTGTGCGCGGACTTGTCGAATCGTTTCGGCCCAGACTTCAGCGCCGCCGTCGGGGAGCTCATCGCGGTTGACGCTGGTGATCACGACGTGCTTGAGACTCATCGTCGCCACCGCCTCGCCCACGCGCCGCGGCTCGTCCAGATCGAGTGTGGGCGGACGACCGGTGGCGATGTGACAGAAACCGCACGATCGCGTGCACACGTCGCCGAGGATCATCAGTGTCGCGGTTCCCGCGCTCCAGCATTCACCCATGTTCGGACACTTGGCGCTTTGGCAGACGGTGTGCAGTTTTTTTTCGTTCACGAGGCGCAGCAGATTCCCATACGCCTCGCCGGAGGGCATTTTCATTTTCAGCCACGACGGTTTCCGCAGCGACGAGATCGGCGCGGTCGGGCTCGGGATGACGTTCAACGAGAGGGTCATGACTGATCCAGACAGAGTTTAGGTGCCGCGCCGTAACTGAGCAAATCCCGTGAAAACTCGGCGGATAGTCGCGGTTTCGCTATCGTCTGCCGCGCGATGATCGACGAAACGCGCGTGCAGCTTCTGAACGACTTGGAACTCAACCGCCGCGGGAAGTACGTGCTGTACTGGATGCAGGCGTCGCAGCGCGCGAAGTTCAATCATGCCCTGGAGTTTGCGATCGCCCGCGCGAACGAGATGGGTCTCTCGCTGATCGTCTGCTTCGGGCTGATGGATGACTATCCCGAGGCGAACGAACGCCACTACGCGTTCATGATCGAAGGCCTGCGCGAAGTGGAAGCCGATCTCCGCGGGCGTCGCATCAAGCTCGTCGTGAAGCGCGGCTCGCCAGCGAAGGTCGCGCTGCATTATGCGAAGCGGGCATCGATCGTCGTGTGTGATAGTGGCTACACGCGTCATCAGAAACGCTGGCGCGAAGAGGTCGGTGCTGGGGCGCGCTGCTCGGTCATTCAAGTCGAAAGCGATGTGGTGATCCCTGTCGAAACGGTTTCCGATCATCAGGAATTCGCCGCGCGGACGATCCGACCGAAGATTCACAAGCTACTCGCCCGCTACCTCGCGCCGCTTGCGGCGTCGCGGATCAAGCACGCTTCGCTTGCGTCAAGCGTGACGGGAGACCTGGACCTCTCCACCGCGATCGACCAGCTCAAGCTCGATCGCACCGTCGCGCGATCGTCGCACTTCGTCGGCGGTCGCCGCGCTGCGCTTGCGCGGCTTGACGAATTCATCCGCACGAAGCTCCAGGGCTACGCCGACGGTCGAAACGAGCCCGTCGCCGCGCAGACTTCAACGATGTCGCCTTATCTGCATTTTGGGAACATCTCGCCGATCGAGATCGCGCTGCGTGTGCGCGATTCAGGCAAAGGCAGCGCTGAAGACCGGGCGTCGTATCTGGAAGAGCTGATCGTTCGCCGCGAGCTGGGCGTCAACTTCGTGTACTACAGCGCGAAGTACGATTCCTTTGACGCGCTGCCACGCTGGGCGAAGCAGACGCTTCGGCAGCACGCGCGCGATCGGCGGCCGGTCACATATTCGCTGGCGCAGCTCGAATCGTCGGCGACGCACGATCCGTACTGGAACGCGGCGCAAACGCAGATGACGCGCACCGGTTTCATGCACAACTACATGCGGATGTACTGGGGCAAGAAGATCATCGAATGGACCCGCTCGCCGCGTAAGGCGTTCGAGATCGCGCTTCATCTGAACAACAGGTATTTCATCGACGGGCGCGATCCGGTGAGCTATCAGAACGTCGCGTGGCTGTTCGGATTGCACGATCGCCCGTGGGGCCCGGCACGAAAGATCTTCGGCACGGTGCGCTACATGAATGAAGCAGGGTTGCGGCGGAAGTTTGATATGGACGCTTATGTACGATCGGTCCAGGCGCTTCAATCATCGGAGGAATAGCTTTGGGGGAAGATACGGACGGGGGGAACATTTTCCACCGAGAATGGTTGCCTCCAGTGCGTGTTTTTCATCGAA
>JACMJD010000069.1 GCA_014380825.1 Phycisphaerae bacterium
AATCCGTGGGATCAGCGGCTGTGCCTGGTGCCCGACGCCGATCTGTTCGCGTCGATCAAAGCGGGCGATTCGTCGGTCGAAACCGATACGATCGAGCGTTTCGTGCCGGACGGGATCGAACTGTCGTCGGGCAGGACGCTACCTGCGGATGTCATCGTCACCGCCACCGGGCTGGAGATGCAGTTGCTCAGCGGCATCGCGTACAGCGTCGATGGCGCGGCCAAGGACATGGCGCACGCGTTGCTGTACAAGGGCATGATGTATTCCGACGTGCCGAACATGGCGTCGTCGTTCGGCTACACCAACGCATCATGGACGTTGAAGGCCGACCTGACGTGCATGTACGTCTGCCGCCTGCTCAACACGATGACGAAGCGTGGGTTGCGGCAGGCGACGCCGCGTATCGGGAACGAGCATATCGACGAGGAACCGTTCCTCGATTTCTCGTCGGGATATGTCCAGCGCGCCATCGCCAAATTGCCCAAGCAGGGCAGCAAGAAGCCGTGGAAGCTGAACCAGAATTACGCACTGGACATCATGGCGCTGAAGTTCGGATCGGTCGACGACAGCATGGAATTCTCGAACGCGGCACCCGCGCAAAGTCGCGAGCGCGTCGCCGCCTGAATAGTGCGCCTGAATTGAGTGGGGCTACCGCCACCCGGTCGCCACTTCCGACACTTTGTGGGGCGATCGTCTCATTTCGGGACAAATGGCCTTGTGGCCGATACGGCGTCAGCAGCAACTTCGTCCGACGATTCCGTCTGGTCGATTCGGCGCTACGTCCAAAAGTAAACGGCCCGGAACCACCGCATTGATCTACGGAAAACCGCAAAAAGCATGGATCCGGGCCGCGCCCGGCTTTTACCAGGGCTTGATGTCGCTCGAGTAGATGAGCGCGAGAATGAATGCGAGCATGGTTTTCTCCCTTGTTAGCATCACTTTCGAGATGCAATCTGGGCTTAATGGATTTTTAACCACCTCACAATCGCGTTAACCCTTATCGACAGAACGCATCCGAATTGGTCTTAAAACTATCTTCAACGGTTGCGGGTAGAGCGAAGGAGTATGTTCGATCGCGCACCCGTCAAAGCAAATGTACCGGCAGCGCGCGCCAGCGTTGTCGCTGCGCTCGGCCAGCGTCCGGCCTGGCGATTCCATGTCCTGATCGAGATCGCGAATTTCGCCGCGCTGCGTCGCCATCTCGGCTGTCCGCGCGCCAATCTGCTCGTCAATGACGTCGCCAAGCGCCTTGCCGTCGTGGCACCGCAGACGCGAGTCGCCGCGGTCGGTCGCAATCTGATCGAGATCGCGGTCGAAGGCGACGCCCATGTCGAAATCGACACGTTGCTCGACGACCTGAAGGCCGCAGGCGAAAAGCCGTTCGACCTGGATGGTGAACAGCACCACATGGCGCTGCTGTTCGGTGCGGCAAGCGCGCGGATCGATCAGGCCAATGACGTATCGATCGTCGAAGAAGCGGAAGCGGCACTGATCGAGGCCCGCGCGGTCGATCGAACCGTAATGCACGACGTGACGCCATCCTCCGCTCGCGAGGCGCGGTTGCTCGCTGTCGAACTGGGTCGAGCGATCGAGCAAGACGAATTGCTGATGCTCTATCAGCCGAAGATTCATGTGCGGCGGCAGGAGATCAACAGCGCGGAGGCGCTGGTGCGCTGGCGCCATCCCGAACGCGGCATGGTGCTGCCGAACGACTTCATTCCGGCGGCCGAGCAGGCGCACATTATCGATCGCATGACGTTGTGGACGATCGCGCAAGTGATCCGCGATCAGCGGACGTTGCGCGCCGCCGGGCACGATCTGCGCATCTTCATCAATATATCGGGTCAGTTGCTCGCCGATGCGGCGTTCGTGCGCGCAGCCTGCGATCTGGTCGCGGAGAGCGATGCGAAGCTGGGTTTCGAGGTTACCGAAACGTCGGTGATCCGCGATCCGAGCAGCGCGATCGCCAATTTGCAGCGCTTCGCCGACATCGGCGTGACGATCGCGATCGACGATTACGGGGCCGGGCTGTCGAGCCTCGCCTATCTGAAGCAATTGCCCGCGCGTGAGCTGAAAATCGACAAACTGTTCGTGACGCAACTGACCAGCTCGAACCGCGATCCGCTGATCGTCCGCTCGACGATCGATCTGGCGCATGCGCTGGAAATGGAAGTCGTAGCCGAGGGGGTCGAAACGCACGCCGCGTTGGCGCTGCTGACCGTCATGGGATGCGATATGGTGCAGGGCTTCCTGATCAGCCGCCCGATCGCGTTGGAGGCGTTGATCGTCTTCCTGCGTGACGACAGCCATCACCAGGCCCCGCAGGACAGCCGCGCGTCGTTCAGCCGATTGGCCACGGTGTGGAAGCGCGCCTGAGCATGCGCCGTATGATGCGGGTCATACTCGGCATTGCTGCGGTCGCGACGTTGTCAGTGGCAGCACCCGTAGCCGCCGCGCAAAAGGATCAAGACGCGGCTTTCGAACAGGCGATCGCCAACATCAAGGCGACGATGCTGAGTGATCCTGCGCGCGCTATTGCACTGGCCGAGGCGCTGGATCGTGACAATTCGACGATCGCCTCTCCTCGTCGGCAGGCGACCGTCAAATGGCTGCTTGGCGAAGGGTACAGCCGAACGGAGCGACCCAAACGCGCGGCTGCGCTTCTGGATGAGGCCCGCATTCTGGCCGAGCGCGCCGCGCCACGATCAAGGCTCCACGCAGATATCATCTTGTCCGAAGGTGGGGCACTGACCGGAACGGGTCAAGTGGCGGCGGCGCTGGCGGATCTACAACGGGCGCATGAGTTGTTCCGCGAACAACGCGAGGATCGGGGACAGGCCAAGGCGCTGATTCTGATCGCGCTGGTACATGCCGGCGGCAACGACAACGTCAACGCGCTACGCTACTTCGGACAGGCGATCGACGTGTATGACGCCGATCCCGGCCTTTCGGTGGCGATCTACAACGGCCGTGGGAATGCATCGAAGGAGCTCCGCCGCTTCGCTGCCGCTGCCGACGATTACGCGCGGGCGCTCAAACTTGCGCGCCAGCTAAAGAGCAAATTGCTGATCGCCCAAGTTCTGAGCAATATCGCACGAAATGCCCTGATGGCGGGTAGAGATTCGCTTGCCACCGGTTCGATCGCGGAAGGGCTTGCACTGGCTCGGATGCCCGAAGCTGCGTCCTATCGGCCGGTTTTTCTGGCGCTCGCCGCAAAGCAGGCGTTGCGGCGCGGTAGTCTGGTCCAGGCGCAGCGCCTGATCGAAGAGCGCTTTCGCGGGGTCGATCTGTCCACGACGATCCTGCTCGACCGGGAAGCGCATGATGCGGCCTACCGCATCTATCAACAGCGTGGCCGCGCGACCGATGCGCTGACGCATCTTGCCGAACTTAAGCGGCTGGACGATCAGGCGACCGAATTGGCGCGCTCGAACAGCGCCGCTCTGGCCGGGGCCAGGTTCGATTTCGCCAATCAGGAATTGCGGATCGCCAAGCTGAAGGCAGACGATCTGCAAAAGACCGTTACGTTCGAACGCGATCGGTCGCGCAGTCAGCTGACCATGTTTGCGGGCGCCGCGATCGCGACCTTGCTGATCATCATGATGCTGGGCATCGGCCTGTTCACGATCCGCCGCAGCCGCAACAAACTGGCGGTCAGCAACGCCGCGCTGGGCAAGGCGTTGGCGGCGAAGACCGAATTCCTCGCCACCACCAGTCACGAAATTCGCACGCCGCTGAACGGCATCCTCGGCATGACGCAGGTAATGCTGGCCGATCGCCAGATGGACGCAGCGACGCGCGAGCGGCTGACCGTGGTGCACGGAGCCGGAATCACGATGCGCGCGCTGGTCGACGACATCCTGGACGTGGCCAAGATGGAGACGGGCAAGATGACGATCGAAACCGCGCCGATGGACGCGCGCGCGACGATCGCCGATGCGGCGCGGATGTGGGGCGAACAGGCGCGCGGCAAGGGCCTGACCTTCACGCTGACACAGGATGACGGCCTTGGCTGGATTTTCGGTGACGCGGCGCGCATTCGGCAAATCGTGTTCAACCTGCTGTCGAACGCGGTGAAGTTCACTGCGACCGGCCACGTCACGATCTCCACGTCCGTCTCCGCAGGCCGCTGGCGGCTGGTCGTCGCCGACAGCGGGATCGGTATCGCGCCCGATCATCACGAGGAAATATTCGAGGCGTTCCGTCAGGCGGATGCCGGGACGACGCGGCAGTTCGGCGGGACCGGCCTGGGCCTGTCGATCTGCCGCAACCTTTCGCGCGCGATGGACGGCGACGTGACGGTCGAAAGCGTGCTGGGACAGGGCGCGACCTTCACTCTCGATCTGCCGCTGGTTCGCGCCGACGCGTCCCCGGCGATGTCGGTCGCGGGCGGGGCAGGGGTATTGGTCGTCGATCGCAATCCGATCACGCGCGCGATGCTGAAGGCGCTGCTGGAGCCGCGCGGCGGCGCGGTGTCCTTCGCCGATTCGGCCGCGGATGCGCTCGCCCGTATCGCTACCGCGCGGCCCGCGATCATCGTGCTGG
>JACMJD010000769.1 GCA_014380825.1 Phycisphaerae bacterium
CGCGCTGATGCCGTTTGTCCCGGCGGGTTATCCGGATCTTGAAACAACGGCGGCGTGCGTGCTCTCGCTGCAAGATGCGGGCGCGAGCCTGATCGAAATCGGCTTCCCGTTTTCCGATCCGATCGCGGACGGTCCGACGATTCAGGAAGCGTTCACTTATTCGCTGGAACGCGGCGTGCGAATCGCGCAGATCATCGAGACGATCAAATCGATCCGCGACCGCCTGAACATTCCGCTGGTGGCGATGCGCAGTTACAGCATCGGGTATCGATATGGTTTGGAGCGATTCGTTCGCGATCTGCGCGATGCGGGATTCGCGGGATTGATCCTGCCCGATCTTCCCCCGCCCGAGGCGCAGAAGGTTTGCACGACGATCCGCTCGGGAGGGCTGGATACGATCCTGCTCGTCGCGCCGACTACGTCGCCCGAGCGTCGAATCGAGATCGCCACCCTTTGCAGCGGCTTCGTTTACTATCTCTCCGTCTCCGGCATCACCGGCGAGCGCGATCAGTTGCCTGCGGATTTAGCAGCGAATGTGCGCGAACTGAAATCGAAAACGAATGTGCCGGTGTGCATCGGGTTCGGCATCCATCGCGCCCAGCAGGTGGAACAGTTGCGAGGATTAGCGGACGGTGCGATCGTCGGAACCGCGTTCGTGCGACGGATGAAAGAGAAGCTGGGCCAGGGACCGGAGCAAATTGCGGAGACGGTCGCGGAGTACTGTCGGAAGCTTAACAAATCGTAAGCCCTGATTTACCAACCTATTACATCCATTAAGTATGCGATTACAAACATAGCCATCTTCTCTAACTTTCCCCCCGCTAGAGTGTCTGATCCATGGAGCCAAAAGCGACCCAGCCTTCGACTCGCGGTCCGGTTGACGGACCGACCGATGGGCAACTCGTGTCGCGCGTGATTGCGGGCGAACGGAAGGCGTTTGACGAGCTCGTCGGGCGATACCAGCGGCAGGCAGTGGCGGTCTCATACCGCCTCCTTGGAAATACGAACGACGCCCTGGAAGTTTCGCAGGACGCGTTTCTCAAGGCGTTTACCAGCCTGGACACGCTGCAAAAGCCCGAAGCGTTCGGCGGCTGGTTGATGCGGATCGTTTCGAACCTTTCGCTGAACTATCGACGCAGCCGAAAGGTCCGAAGCCAGCTCCCGCTGGACGACCTGCTCGGAACAAGCGAAGGCCAGCAAGGTGAAAGTGGCGGCGGGAGCGAATGGACGGCGCGGAGCGACGACCCGCAGCACACGCTCGAAAGCCGCGAGATGGGCGTGAAGCTCCAGGAAGCTTTGGCGCAGTTGCCCGAGAAGCAGCGCCTGGCGATCGTGATGTTCACGATCGAAGAGATGCCGCAAAAACAGGTGGCCGAGGCACTGGAGTGCTCGGTCGAAGCGGTGAAGTGGCACGTTTTTCAGGGGCGGAAGAAGTTGAAAGAACTCTTGAAGGAACATCTGTGACCCGCGATGAACTGGAATTTTCTCTCAGTCAGTACCACGACCGCACGCTCGGTCCCGTGGAACGGGCCGCCGTCGACGAGGTGTTGTCGACGGATGCGGATGCGCGCGCGATGCTGGCGGAGTATGGTCGGCTCGATGCGTTGCTGAAGCGCACGCCGTCCGCGCCCGAACTTGCTTGGGATAAATTGCGGGCGCGCATTTCCGGCGCGATCGATGAAACTGAAGCGCCGCCGGTTCGCACGTTTAAGATCGGGAACTGGTCGCGAGTTGGTGGTGGTGTCGTTGCACTTGCGGCGGCGATCGCGATTGTCGTGAGCGTTTCGATTCGAAATCACACCGCTACGCCGACAAGCGGCGGAACGCGCGTGCTTGAAATCGCAGTGGGTCCGGCGGGTGGTGGCGCGGTGCCGACCGTCGAAGTCGGATCGACGAACCTCGCGCGAGCAGAAGTTGGCGTCGGTCCCAGCCGGCAGATGGCATCGAGCGGCTGGCAGTACGAATCGTCATTTCTCGAACGACCCAGCCGCGTGGTGATTGCAGTGAGCCCCGAACCGGGGCAAGATGGCGGCAGTCCGGCGCCGTTTTAGTTGTTCGGGTCGGCTGAATCGTCTCGTCGTGCATCGCTCCGCCGCTTGCCTGTACTGAGTTCGTCGAAGTGCGGCGTCGCAAATGCAGCGATTGCCCAAATTTCGAGTCGCTGCATCTGCGACGCCGCAAGCGGCGGAGGATCCGCATGACCAAGTTGTCGCGTTTTGTTGCAACACTGCTGACGTTTCTGTGTGCCGCGATCGCGTTCGCGCAGACGCAGACGTCCGCGCTCATCAACCCGCAGCTCGACAAGCCGTTCGCGATCGAGCTCAACACCGTGCTCCCCGAAGCGATGCGCGCGATCGGTCAGAAGACCGGCGTGCGCATCGAAGCCACGCCTGCCGTGTGGGAAACGCTTCCGTGGGGCGATCAGACGAACATCACGGTCAAGATCGACAACACGACGCTGCGCGATGCGCTCGAAGCAATCACTCGAAAGCTCGGTCTGGCATTCACGCTGGCTGACCAGGCGATCGAACTGCACCCGATGCCCGCGCTCGCGCGGCTTGGCCGCCGATCGACGCAGCAGGAGCTTCAGGCGCTCGATGTCCTCGCTTCAAATCCGGCCAACCTCGGCACCGAACGGCCCACCGTGAAGCAGTTGATCGAAGCGGTCGATCAGAAACTGCTCGACTTAAAACAACCCTTCGCGATCGAATCTCGTCCCGGCGATAACGTCGTGCAGGACCAGATCGTCTTCGTCGCGCGCAATGCGACTTTGCTCGATGCCTTGGAAGTTCTCGCGAAGGACACGCGGGCCACCTGGTATCCGTGGGGGAAAAGCATCGTGATCGTGCCGAAGGAAGATCAGATCCGCAACCAGCTCGGCAAGTCGCTGAACGTGCGATATCCCGGCACGGATGTCGTGCAGGTGCTGACGGAGCTGTCGCAAAAAGCCGGCGTGCCGTTTGAAATCGAACCCGGCGCGGTCCAGCGCATCCCGCCTGAAAGTCGGCGGATCAAGCTTGAGCTGTACGATGCATCGATCACCAAGGCGCTCGAAGCCATCGCGGGCGTGACTGGGCTCGGGTACGTCGTGAACGAAAAAGGCGTGTACATCTGGAACACCG
>JACMJD010000770.1 GCA_014380825.1 Phycisphaerae bacterium
CGGCGAGTTCAACACGATTACGCGATCGATCGCGTTGGAACGACCCACCAACGTCACCGACGAACTCTGGCATGCCGCCCGCAGCGTGTTCGAAATCTGGGCGGCCAAATCATTTCACCCAGTGCGACTGATCGGCATGCAGGCGACGCGGCTCTCGCACGGCGACGAAGAACCGACGCTGTTCGTCGATCCAAATCACGTGCGTCAACAAAAGCTGGATGCCGCCGTCGACAAGATCAACCAGCGCTTCAGCGGCAAGATCGAACGCGCCAAGACCGCCCGCACGCGCCGGCGAAGGATCGAAGATGATTGAACCGCGGATGAACGCAGATGAACGCGGATTGAAACAGAAATTCAGATCAATCTGCGTTGATCCCAGTTCATCTGCGGTTCTCAATCCGGATTGTTTCCGACGTCTGTCGATCAGCCTGCCGCGCGGTGATCGTCGCGCGTCGACCTGCGACTTCAACGTGAACGCTTCCACCGATCTCAGGCGGCAGTGCGACGTCCCAACTCTTCGCGAGTTCAACGCCGGAGTTCGACTTGACGGTTGCATCCAGCGCACCAGCGTAGAGAAGTTGACGCAGCTGCGCATCTTCAGCCTCGCTCAGCGTGCGGTTCGCATCGGCTCGAAGCAACGCGCCGAGCACCAGCAGTGCGGCACTGACGACCGCCATCAGCAGAAGTGCAGAGGTTGTCGCGAACGCGGTTCGTTTCATCGCGCACCTTGATTCGCCGCCAGCAGCTTTGCCTGGCTGGCGAGCAGGATGGAATCGTCGGATGCGGCGCCGCCTTTCTTATTCCGCAGCAGGACACCGGCCGGCGATGCGGTAAACGAGAACACGGCATCGACGCCGCGCCATTCCTGTCGGTCTTCGCCGTCGAGTCGCGCGATCGCCTCGCGGTCGATCGTCCAAACGATTTTGTCGGCGGTGAAAGACGTCGCACTGTCGACTTGAACGCTTTGCGAATTCCACACGTCATCGCGCATCTGCTTCAGCATCGCGTCGATCCGCACGATTTGGTCGTGCGCCTTGGGCGCCGTGTCGATCACGCGATACGTCGCAACGAAGAGGCGAGACAGGATCAGCCCTACCGCGCCGAGCAGGATGATGACCGTCAGCATCTCCCAGAGTGTAAAACCGCGGCGCCTCATCGCTGCCGGCCTCCGTTTGTCGATGGGATTAATCCGTACAACGAGGCCGATCGTCCGTTGCAGGTGGCCTCGACGCGCACCCAGCGATGGCCGGCGGGCGCGGTGTCGGATTGTTGATCGATGATGCGAACCGCAACGTCTTTCCGTGATGTCGGCGCGGGCGCGCCGGCTTGCAGCTCGTAGAGCGCCGCCTCGGCCGATCGCAGGGCGGCACGCGTATCGGTTAGATGTGCGCTGCCCTTCTGACGCGATCGAACGCCCACCGCCAGCACCGTGGTCATCACCGCCAGCAACAACAGGCCGATCACCATGTCGATGAGGAGGAAGCCGCGGCGAGATTGTTTCGTGCTTGCTTTCATGGTCGCACTACCGGCAACGAAATGTGTTCCACCATCGCGATCATCGGCGTGAAAACGGCGAGCGCGACGATGATCACGCACGCGCCGCCGAGCAGCGCCAGGATCGGCACGCCGCTTTCGCGCAGGAGCAGTTGCAGGCGGCTGAAGCGCGAGCGGTAATATCGTTCGAGAAAATGCAGCGTCGCCGAGATGTTCGGCACGTCGCGCTCGCGGCCCAGCATGCCGGACATCATCTCCGGCAACTTCGCAGCGGCGGCGGCCTCTCCGGGAGACAAGCCTCGCTCCAACGCGTCCGACCACTGCTTGATGCGCGACCTGAGCACGACATTCAGATGCGCCTGCCGCGCCTCGGCAACCGCGGCATTCATCGGCCGCTGCGCATCCAGACCCTCGGCCACGGTGAGACACACATCCGCCAACCCGCGATCGCGATCCAGCCGGCCCAGAATCGGCGTGATCCATCGCACGCGATCGAACAGCGATCGCAATACCGACGTCCATCGGCGCGGCGCGGCGCTGCTGAACTCATTGATCGCCACCTGCGATGCGAGGATAAACAGCACCGCGCCCAGCGCGGCCATCACCGGCGCGACACTTTGCGTCATCGCGATAAGAAACTTGGCGACCATCGGCATCGGCAGTTGGAAATCCTTCATGATGTGCGCGTACTTCGGCATCACGAAGATGGAGAGCATCGTTGCGATCCCGGGGATCAGCATCAGCAAAATGACCGACTACACGCGAAGAAATGGGCCGCGACCTGGATCGCGTGCGCGGCGGCCGCGCTCGTCTGACAGCACTTCACCGATGTTCGCTGACAATCGTCCCGCGTGCTCGGCCGCGCTCAGGCGATCGAGCACGCGAGCGGGGAGATCGACACGTGCTTGCCGCATCGAATCGCTCACCCACGCGCCGCTCTCGAGATTCTTCGCGACGCGATCGAGCAGCCTGGCGACTTTGCGCGGCTCAGCATCGCGGAACCGTCGCAGCGTCGAGGGCAGCGGCAAGTTCATGCGCACGGCGGTGTCGACGTGAGATAACACGATCAACGCTCGCCGGCGGCGGGCGAGCTGCGCTGCTCGCGCCGTCGTGAACAGCAGCACGGCCGTCAGCAGTCCGAACAGAAATCCCAGGATGACGGATATCGATAATCCGACGGCCACGCCCACGCCGACCGGAACGCCGATGCCGACGACCACCTGCCACACGAAGTGGGCGGCGCTCACCAGCCAATCCGAATCGTCCGGCTTGGGCGGCGGCGGCGCGTGTTGTCGATCGGCGTATTCGAACGTCATATGCCATCCCCGGAAAGCCATTGCACGAGCTTGAGCATCGGCGTGAGCAGGCCTGCCAGCACGAAGCCGATGCAAAGCGCGACGATCGTCATGAGGATCGGCGTGAGCACCAGCGGAATCGTGCGCACGCGCACGTCCGCCTGTTGTTGATATAGCGTCGCCAGCGTTTGCAGCGCCGCCGGGAGATCGCTGCTGCGCGAGGCGAGCTCGATCATCGGCGGGACGATTTTCGGCAGGATGGTTGTCGTCTCGCCAACCGATTCGAGCGATTGCCCGCGCTCCATCGCGGCGACGAGTTGCTCGCTGTCGCGCTTCAGCGCCGGCGAACGAACGGTGTCACCCGCGAGCTTCGTCGCGGCGGGAAGATCCAAGCCAGCAACCACGCCCAATCGCAGCGCATCGCACCATCGCGCCAGCAGGCTCAATCGCAACGCCGTGCCGAACAGCGGCAGGCGGAACAGCACGGCATCGGTAAACTTTCCATCGGCGCCCGCGCGTCGCAACATGCTCCAGATGACGGGCCAGATGGTCATCAGCACCAGCAGAAAGCCGACGAACCAGGGGACGACATAGCTGAAGTAAAACAGCGCGCGCGTGATCGGCGGCAATGCGAGGACTTCTGGTTCAGGCGATGGCCGCAATCGCGTGTACCACAACCCGGGCAAGCGTCGTCGGCCGAAGCCGAACCCGGCGAACGTCGTCTCGAACATCGGGAAGATGAACCAGCTCATGAAGAGCAGCACGATCGCCAGCGCGATCGTGACCATCAGCGGATACGCGACCGCGCGCCAAAGCGAGGCGCGAAGCCGTTGCACGGTTTCCTCGTGCTTGCCGAGGCTCAGCAGCATCGCGCTCAGGTCGCCCGTGCGCGAACCTGCTTCGATCAGCCGCGCATACAACGGCGGAAACTGCTGCTGATATTTCGCGACGGCATCCGGCAGCGCCACGCCCTTTTCAAGTTCACTCGCGATCGCGCGGATCGTGTCCGCCAGCCGACCGCGCTTCAGGTCGGCGGCCATCAATCGCAGGCCCTGCTCGATCGGCATTCCTGCGGCGGCCATGTGCGCGAGCTGATCGTTGAAGGCGAGAAAATCGTCGGTGCCCAGCGGTTTTTTCGATCGCGGCGGCGTGTTGACCGGCTCCATCTGCGTGACGCGCAGGCCGATCGACTGAAGTTGCAGCATGGCCGCATCCAGGTGCGGAGCATCGACCGTGCCGCTCAATGATCGGCCGTCGAACGTCTGCGCGGCGTAGGCGAAGGTGAGGTTGTTGGGCACGGCAGTCATCGGTGTCGATTCAATGAAGTTGTTCTGGGTGCTCCTAACACGCGCTCCAACTCAGCGGTGTCGGTCATTCCGCGGTCGATCAATTCCACGGCGATCGACTCAAGCGAGCGATAGTTCGCTTGCGATGCATAACTGTCACGCAGCGTGTCCAGATCGGAGCGCGCGAGAACAGCCCGCCGCAACGCTTCGTTCATCTCCACAAATTCCGCGAGCGGCACACGCCCGCGATATCGATCCTGATCGCGTCGTCGTAGTAACCGCTGCGACGAGATTCCGAACACGGCGCTCGTGAGCTGATACGGCTCAACGCCCATCTCCATCAATCGCACCAACGCGCCGGCCGGTGTCGAGGCGTGCAGCGTACAGATCAGTCGATGCCCGGACAGCGCCGCCTGCACCGCGATCGATGCGGTGGCGGCGTCGCGGATTTCGCCGAGCATCAGGACTTGCGGATCTTGTCGCAGGATGCTGCGGAGCGCGCGGTCGTAGCTGAGCTCGCCGAACGGGGAGACTTCGATCTGCACGATGCCCGAGGCGCTCAGGTCGCGCTCGACCGGATCCTCCAGGCTCACGATGCTCACGCCGGCGTTCGAGTGCGCGATGTGACGGAGCAGCGCGTAGATCGTCGTTGTTTTCCCCGCGCCGGCCGGGCCGATGACCAGCAGCATGCCGGAATCGGCGTGGGCGAATCGATGCAATCCCGTCAACACGTGCGCCGGCAGCAACAGATCTTCGAGCGATTGGGGTTGCAGCAACTCCGCCGGCAATCGCACGGCCGCGCGCGGTCCGTGCGTGGTGGGCATGATCGATACGCGAAGCTCGATGGGCGATTTCTTCTCGAGCGATTTGCTGACCACGCTCGCCCGCCCTTCCTGCGGCACGCCGGGGCGATACGTCAGCAGCTTGGCCATCACCATCAAACGCGTGACCATCATCCGGCCAAGATCAGGTGGATGCGATTCGACCGTCTCAAGCAGACCATCGACGCGAAACTTGATCTGAAATCCGTCGGCGCCCGGATCGACATGAATGTCCGAGGCCCGGCCGGCGATCGCGCGGTCGATCAGATCATCCACGATCTGCCGTGCGTCGAGTTCGTCCGTCCGAGCAATCAACGAAACCTCCGTGGCACGGGCCTGCGACCCATGCTTTTACCTGAAATGCGTCCGAAGAGCTTGAATTAGTCTCGATGTACCTGTGTGCTTTGCGAATCCTGCCGGTCGTGGAAAATCAGCTTGTGGACGAGCAGACTGCATCCGCCGAAGAAGATCGCGCCGCTGATCGCGTAGCAGGCGAGCACGCGCAGGCGAAGCAGGGAAATCTGCCGCTCGACAGTTCGGGCGATCGAGAACGAACTGTCTGATCCGCCCCAACTCGATCCACCACCGCTGAAGCCGTGCGAGGGCTTGTCCGCGCCGCTCGCGGCCGCCGCCCCTGAACCGGCCGCAAGCGCGCTGCCAAATATCGCTACATCGGACAATGCCGTCGCCGCGACGCGCGCCGCCAAACCGATCGGCGCCGCCTGCGAAAGTTTCGTCGAAAGGATCGTCGCCAATCCGACCGCGGTAACGACGCCGCCTTTCTTGCCGATCAACTCACGGAGCTTGGTCACGGCGCGCACGACTCGTTTTCTCGCGGCTTCTTCATCGACGCCCAGCGCTTCGCCGACCTGAAGAAACGTCAGGCGTTCGTAGAATCGCAAGAGAATCGCGCGACGATCCTGCTGACGCAGGCGGCTCAGGCCAGCGTCGATCGTCGCGCGGACCGCACTCTGTTCCCAATCCAGGTCGGACAGGTCGGCCGGGCTGTTTGATGTCATCGTCGCCATGTGGGAAGCCATCTCGGCGGCCCTTCTTTCGTGTCGACGCCGGCGGGTCTGCGCTTTGAGCGCATCCAGCGCCGCATATCGCGTCGCGGTCACCAGCCACGCCGCGAGCACCGTTTCATGCCGCAGCGCCCGCGCCTTCCGCGCCAGCAAGATAAAAACAGCCTGCGCGACATCCTCGGCCAAGTGCTTATCGCCATGCGTTTGGCGCAGCGCGGACGAATAGACCAGATCGACGTGCCGCGCAACCAGCTCAGCGAAGGCCGTGTGCGATCCGGTTTCAGCGTATTCCCGCAGTGCCTGGCTCTCGTTCATGCGGTTGTTCCCAACAAACATAGTTATACGGACAACCATGTAAGAAGCGGACAAGAAATACCCAATTGCGTTGCCAAAGCGGTGTAAACTGTTGAACAGGAGCTTTGACCCAATGCTGAAACTCGCAAGCCTGGCGATTCGCTGGTCGGGTGTCGCCCTGTTGATCCTGATCGCGGCCGCCGCCGCGACGACATCCCCCAGCGACAAATGGGAAAAGGATATCGCCGCGTTTGAGGCGGCGGACAAGGTTTCGCCGCCGCCATCCAACGCGATCGTCTTCGTGGGTTCTTCGACGATTCGAATGTGGTCGTCGCTCGCCCAGGATTTCCCAGATCATCAAGTGATCAACCGCGGCTTCGGTGGCTCGCAACTGGTCGATGCGGTGTGTTTCGCCGATCGGATCGTGATTCCGTACAAACCGCGACTGGTCGTGCTGTTCGCCGGGACCAACGATATCGACGCCGGCAAAACACCCGAGCGTGTTCGGGATGACTTTAAGGAATTCGTCACCAAGGTCCGCGCGGCTCTGCCGGATGCTCGCATCGCGTATCTCTCGATGTCTCCGGCCCCGGTTCGCTGGTCGCAGGCGGAGCGACAGAAGGAAGGGAACCGCCTGATCAAGGAATACGTTCAATCAATCCAGAACGCAGACTACATCGACGGCTGGGATCAATTCCTCGGCCCCGACGGCAAGCCGCGCGAAGACTTGTTTCTTCCGGATCGCCTGCACAGCAACGCCGCGGGCTACAAAATTCGTGCGGAAATCGTTCGTCCGCATCTTGGCGAACCGTCCAAGCGATAGGGCAAGAAACCGCCCGCGCATTGCCGTATGATCGTGGGCTAACCTGATGAAGCGCACGGTCTCCTCGAAACAACGCGAGCAGGAATTTCACCGCCAGCCGGTGGATTCCAATTCCCCGTCGCTAAATGGCGATGGGAAGGTCGATCCCTCGAAGCCCCCGCGGCCGGAGAAGGCGGAGCGACGCAAGCTCCTCAAGCAGTACCTTCAGTTCCTCCGGCCGTTCAGGAGTCGGATCGCGGCCGTTTTCGTCCTGGCACTGGTCGTCGTCGGGGTCGACAGTCTTTGGCCGCTCGGGCTGAAGAAGATGATCGACCTCATCGCGGGCTCCAACTCGACCTCCGCCATCGACGCTCGCCTGCCTCGGTTGTCGCTCCAGCAGATTGGGATGGTGATCATCGTCCTGCTGGTGATCAAGCAGGGAATGGATTCGCTCCGCAGTTATCTCACCTTCGCGCTGAACTCGCGGTTGATCCAACGCCTGCGCAATCGTCTGTTTGGCCATCTGATGCACCTGTCGCTCAATGAGCTGGGCGACATGAAAAGCGGCGGGATCATTTCTCGCCTGAGCGGCGACGTGGACAGCGTGGGCGGGCTAGTTCAGCAGGCACTGATCTCGCCGGGCGTGGCGATCATCCGTGTGGTTGGCACGGTCGCGGTGCTGCTGATCCTCAGCTGGCGGTTGGCGGTCGCGGCGCTGATCGCGCTGCCGCTCCTGGCATTCACCAGCTATCTCTGGTCGAAAAAAGTTCGCCCGGTGTATCGATCGATCCGCGAAGATCGATCGCTGGTCGACGGTCGCGTGGGCGAAACGTTCGGCGGGATTCGCGTGGTGCGCGCATTTCGTCGCGAGAAGCGCGAACAGAAAGGCTACTCGGTCGGACATCACACGGTGATCCGCAAGCAACTGTTCGCCTGGAAAAACGAGCTGATGCTCGAGGCCGTGTGGGGCCTGATCCTGCCGATCACGCCACTGCTGCTGGTTTGGTACGGGTCATCGCTGATCGCAGAGAACAAGGCGTCGCTGGGCTCGATCTTCGCGTTCCAGATCTACGCAATGCTTCTGCTGCAACCGATCTGGGCGATCGTGAATTCCGTCAGCCAGACGCAGAAAACTCTGGCCGCGATGGAGCGAATCTTCGGCGTACTGGCGATGCCGCAGGATAAACCGGATGCCCCCAACGCGCTCGACGCGCCGGCCACCGTCCAAGAGTTTCGGTTTGACCACGTCGATTTCGAATATCGCCCGGGCAAGCCGGTGATTTCCGATTTCGACCTCACCGTGAAAGGCGGAATGACCGTCGCGCTGGTTGGCCCGAGCGGTGCAGGCAAGACGACGATCACCGATCTGGTCGCTCGGTTTCACGATCCGAACCGCGGCGCGATCATGCTCAATGGAATCGATCTTCGGCAGATCAAACTGAAGAGCTATCGCCGGATGCTGGCGGTCGTGCAGCAGGAGACGTTTCTGTTTGATGGCACGGTCAGCGAGAACATCGCGTATGGGTTGCGTGATGCCAGCGAAGAGCAGATTCGCGATGCCGCCCGCCGGGCGAACGCTCACGAATTCATCAGCCAGCTCCCGGAGGGCTACGCCACGTTGATCGGCGAGCGCGGATTCAAGCTGTCAGGGGGACAAAGACAACGCATCAGCATCGCCCGCGCGATCCTGGCGGATCCGCGCATCCTGATCCTGGATGAAGCGACGAGCAATCTGGATACGGAAAGCGAGCAGCTCATCCAAGCTTCGCTGGCGGAGCTTTATAAGAACCGAACGACGTTCGTGATCGCGCATCGGTTAAGCACGGTCACCCACGCTGATCTGATCGTCGCGATCGACGCGGGCAAAATCGTCGAGATCGGCACGCACGATGAGCTGCTGGAACGTCGCGGACTCTATTTCGAAATGGTGGAGCGGCAGCGACGAAGTATGGGGACGTTGGCTGAGGCGTGAAGCTTGCCGCCCGACGCGGCGTACCGCTCTGGGCGGCCGTGCGCCGGGTTGCACATTTGATAAGCGGTCGACTGCCCACTGTTTGAAAACTGCGCGCCTGGGCTCTTGCGCACCATCGCTCACGCGTTGCAAACGCGTTTCCTCACAAAGTTTACTCTGGCACTGGCTTTGTTCTTATGAAACTCGTGGCCGTCTTGTGACGGTCATGGGTGATCTTGAGCGGTCGCCCAAAACATGGAGCGCGGTTGGTTCCCAACGGGTCGTGTCGGTTGATCGATGTTCGATCAACCGACACGCTCGTTTTGGGATTTTGTTATTTCCGCTTCGCCTTCTCCGCCTTCGCCTTCTCCAGATCGTCCGAGCCGATTCCCACCATTCGAAGCGGCATGAAGATCGCGTTGAACAGATTGTTGTAGATATTCGCGGTCATAAACCGCAACGCCTCATGCGCCGGCCGCGCCTCCGGTTCGTGAATGCGCGGCAGGAAGATCACCACCGACAGCAGCCTGAGCACTCCACTCAGCACGAACAGCACCTCGTAGAACGAAAACGTCCCCAGCCAGCCGATGCCCGTGTCCCACGCCCAGTTCTTCAGCGATTGCGCGACGAACCCTGATGCCAACCCGCCCGCGCACCCGGCCAAGTTGATGATCACGCTATTCACGGCGACGTAGCTGGTTCCCGGAGCACCGTGTTCATCTGATCCGGAAAACTCCAGCACAAGGTTGAAGTTCGCTACTTCCACCCCCGCCCACCGCGCCGCACCCGCGGCCGCGAGCGCGTAGCCGATCCACAATGCCGTTGC
>JACMJD010000771.1 GCA_014380825.1 Phycisphaerae bacterium
AAGGGCAAAAAGAAAATGTCGCTCACGCCGATGACATTTTCGCTGTTGCACGCGACCGATTTCGCGCATCGATTGACGTACAACATCCTGCCGCCGCTGAAGGCGGGCATGATCGTGTTGGCGGATCGGTATGCGTACACCGCGTTTGCGCGCGATGTCGTGCGCGGCTGCGACCCGGCGTGGGTGCGGCGAGTTTATCAATTCGCGCCGCGACCGGATCGCGCGTTTTACTTCAATGTGCCGATCGATATCAGCGTGAATCGCATTCTGTCCGGCCGGGCGAAGCTGAAGGATTACGAAGCGGGAATGGATCTGAATCTTTCGCCGGACCCGGTGTCGAGCTTCAAGATTTTCCAGGGACGAATCTTGCTGGAGTACGCGAAGATCGCGAACGAATACGGGCTCACCGAAATCGACGCGACGCAAAGCATCGGCGAACAGCAGTCGATCGTGCGCCGACTGGTCGATGAAACGTTGGCCGATTACGTGCCGCAGCCGCACGAAGAGGAGAGTGCGGTATGAGCGAGTTCAAATATCTCGGCCACGCAATGCCGTATCTCCCGCGCGAAGGCCGCACGGGAAAATTGATCGTCGTCGAAGGCACCGACGGTGTGGGCCGCTCGACGCAGGCGTTTATGCTGAAAACGTGGCTCGAGGTGCAGGGCTACGGCGTGATGGACACCGGCTGGACGCGGTCGAAACTTATCGGCCAGGCCATCACCGAAGCCAAGGCCGGGCATTCGATGAACCGGCTGACATACTGCCTGATGTACGCGACGGACTTGGCCGATCGCATGGAGTATCAGATCATCCCGGCGCTGCGCAGCGGGTTCATCGTGCTGGCGGATCGATACGTGTCGACCGCGATCGCGCGCGGCATCGCTCGCGGCGCCGACAAGAACTGGCTGCGCGATCTGTACGGCTTCGCCGTCGCTCCGGATCTGAATTTCTATCTCCAGATCGGCGTGCACGATCTCGTCCCGCGCGTGCTCGCCGCCGGTAAGATGAATTACTGGGAAAGCGGCATGGATATGAACTACGGCGACGATCTGTTCGACAGCTTCGTCGCGTATCAAAGCGAGATCATCGAGCAGTTCAATATCATGGCCAGCGAGCAAGGCTTCCACACGCTGGATGCGACGCAGGATGAACAGGATATTCAGCAACAGCTCCGCCAGGCTGTGGGGGATTATCTGGCGTCGACGAATGGTGTGACGAATATGTCCGCGTCGCGTTCGTGATATCATGCGAAGATGGATTGGCCACAGAGGCACAGAGGGCACAGAGAAGAAATCAAAGAATGCATTTGTATTTCTCTGTGTGCTCTGTGCCTCTGTGGCTAAACAGCATTTTGCTTTAGCGAGGATTTCATGTTCAGTGGCGCGATTACCGCGATGATCACACCGTTCCGCGAAGGACGCGTGGACGAAGGTCGCCTGCGCGATCAGATCGATCTGCAAATCAAGGGCGGGATCGACGCGCTCGTGCCGATGGGCACCACCGGTGAATCGCCGACGCTCAGCATCGAGGAGCATCAGCGCTTCATCGAGCAAACGATCAAGCACGTGGCTGGACGCGTGCCGGTGATTGCGGGCGTGGGCGCGAATTCGACTGCCGAGGCGATGGAGTTGCACGCGTTCGCGAAGAAAGTTGGTGCCACTGCGGGCTTGTCCGTCAATCCGTACTACAACAAGCCCAGCCAGGAAGGTTTGTATCGGCACTTCATGGCGATCGCGGAAAAAATCGATCTGCCGATCGTGCTGTACAACGTGCCCTCGCGCTCGGCGATCACCATGCAGCCATCGACGGTCGCGCGATTGCGCCGGGCCAACCCGCAGCGCTTCGTCGCGATCAAGGAAGCGACCGGCTCGCTCGATCTCGCCAGCGAGATCATGAGCCTGTGCGATATCACCGTGATCAGCGGCGACGATTCGCTCACCCTGCCGCTGATGTCGATCGGCGCCCGCGGCGTGATCAGCGTGCTGTCGAACTTGCTGCCCGCGCCAGTCAAACAACTCACCAAACTCGCGCTGGCCGGCAATTTCTCGGATGCTCGGGCGATTCATCATCGCCTGTTCCCGCTGACCAAAGCGATCTTCGCCGACGGCAACCCCGCGGGCGTCAAACACGCGATGAAGCTGGCCGGCATCGACGGCGGCGAGATGCGCCTGCCGCTGGTCGACGCGAACGACGCGACGAAGTCTGCGATCGCGGAACAGATGAAGAAGCTCGATCTGCCGACCAAATCGACGTGACGCAGTTGTGCGTGCCCATCTTCGTCGAAGGTATCGAACAAGCGAAACGCAACGTAGCCGCCGCGATCGAAGCGGGAGCGGACATCGTCGAGCTTCGGCTCGACCTGGTTGCAAATTACGCAGACGTGAACGTCATTCGTGCCGGCCTGTCCGTGCCGATGATCCTCACGTGTCGATCGGTCGCTGAAGGCGGCGACGACGAGCGCAGCGACGAAGAGCGCATCGCGTTTCTCGAAAAGGCTTCGGCTTCAGGCACACCGTACGTCGACGTCGAGCTGCAAATGTACCAGCGCGTTCCTGCGATCGAAGCGGACATTCCGCGCCAACTGATCATCAGCGTACATGACTTCAAGGGCCGGCCGTCGCGGCTCTACAGCTTGATCGACGAGATGAACCGCTCTCGCGCCAGTGTAAACAAGATCGCGTGGCAAGCCCGATCGATCCGCGACAACATTGATGCGTTCGAACTGCTGCAATCCCGACAGAAGTCCACGATCGCGCTGTGCATGGGCGAAGCCGGATTGATGAGCCGCGTGCTGGCGAAGAAGTTCGGCGCATTTCTCACGTTCGCATCGCTCCGCCCAACCGAAGCCACGGCGCCTGGCCAACCCACGATCGAAGAGATCAAGTGCCTGTACCGCTGGGACGCGATCAACGAGAAGACAAAAGTCTTCGGCGTCGTCGGATCGCCCATCGGGCATTCGATGTCACCCGCCATTCACAACGCGGCGTTCGACTCAACCGGCTTCGACGGCGTGTATCTGCCGATGCTCGTGGAACCGAGCTACGAGAGCTTCAAGGCGTTCATGGAGAGTTTCCTCGCGTTCCCGTCCCTGGATCTCGCCGGGCTCTCGATCACGATCCCGCACAAAGAGAACGCGCTGCGATACCTGCAATCGAAGGGGGCGGCGATCGATCCGCTCGCGCAGAAAATCGGCGCGGTCAACACGATCGTGATCACGCCAGCAGTTAGCGTCGGAGCGCAGCTCCGCGGATTCAACACGGATTACAATGCCATCCTCGATTGCATCACCGACAAGCTAAACATCTCCCGCGACCAACTCTCCGACTATCGCGTCGCAATCATCGGCGCCGGCGGCACCGCGCGAACTGCGGTCGCGGCGCTCGCGGAATATGGCGCAACCGTCGTCATCTATAACCGGACCCGCGACAAATCGGATGCGTTAGCGAATGAGTTCAACAACAGATCCGGTCGCGTTGTCGCGGCGCGAATGGAAAAGCTCTGCGACAGTTGCTGTCACATCTTCATCAACGCGACACCCGTCGGCATGTCTCCGAACGTCGACGCCTCGCCGCTCGATGGGCAAACGGTGCATTTCACGCCGGACACGCTGGTGTTCGACACGATTTACAACCCCGCCGAGACGAAGCTGCTGCGTCAGGCGCGCGAACAAGGCGCAAAGACGATCGGCGGCAGCGAGATGTTCATCCGTCAGGCGGCTGAACAATTCCGCATTTGGACCGGCGTTGACGCGCCGGTTCAAGTCATGCGACAGGCGTTGCAGACACGTCTCGCCCAGCTTGCTGGTTCAACGTCCGAATAACTTTGGCAAGCGGTGCGCTATACAACACACGCGGCTGTTTCTGGTCGATGAAACAGGCGGAGTGGAAACACAACTGTGCTAATTTTAAGTCCCGATGAAGCCAAGGCGGGGATGAAGCTGGCGGCCGCGGTTCAACACCCGGATCAGCCGGATCAGGAACTGCTGCGCCCGGGTTATGAGCTGGAAGATGAAGTCATCCAGCGTCTGCGCCGGCTTGGCGTGGCGTTTATCTTTGTCGAATACCCCGCGCTGGACGATCTGGATCGCCACCTCGCGGCGTTCCTGAGCCCGGCGCGGCAAAAGCTGTATTCGCAGATGAAGCTGACGATCGAGACCAGCCAGCGCCGCACCAGCCCGGCCGTGTCGTATAACGAATATTATTCCGCCACGCGCGAGCTGATGACCACGCTGCTCAGCCAGGGCCAGCATCCGATCTTCCTTGATCAGATGGCGCGGCTTGGCAACGACGGCGTCGGCCATGCCATGGCGGTAGCGCACCTGTCGCTGCTGCTGGGCATCAAGCTGGAAAATTATCTGATCGAAGAACGAAGACGCCTGCCGTGCAGCCGCGCGAAAGACGTCGTCAACCTGGGCGTGGCGGGGATGCTGCACGATATCGGCAAATATCAATTGCCCGAAGCGCTGTGGAACCTCGATCAGATCGCCCCGCCAACCGATCCGGATGCGCTGGAACAATGGCAGGGCCATCCGCGCTTGAGCTACGAGCAGATTCGCGAAGCGGTCGAACCGACCGCAGCGTCGGCGGTGCTTCAGCATCATCAGCGCTTCGACGGCAGCGGATTCCCGTCGATCTCCGCCGACGGCGCCGAGGCCAAGCGACTATCCGAACGCCGCATCCACATCTTCGCCCGAATCCTGCTGGCTGCCGATCTGTACGACCGATTAGCCACCGGGCATCCGCGACGTAAATCGAATGTCGAAGTCCTGCATCTGCTGCGGACGAAGTATGCCAGTTGGATCGATCCGGTCGTGCTTCGCGGGTTGTGCGCCGTCGCGCCGCCGTTTCCACCCGGTTGCCGTTTGCGCCTGAGCGACGGCACGAGCGCGATTGTGCTGCGCGTAGACGAGATCGACCCGTACTCACCGGTCGTCCGTCGCATCGCCGAAGAGGACTGGCAGATGGCGGGCGAGCAGATCGATCTCTCGCTCCCCGGCACACCGCAGATCTTGAGCGTCGGTGAGACGAAAGTTAAAGGATTGGTCCCCGCGTAGGCAACACCAGCGGATGAAAGTCAGCCGGTGCGCGCACTCTTGGGGACGACGACGATGCTCTTCGGTGATGTTGGACATTCGAACTGACACACGCCGCAGCCGATGCAGCCGGATTCCTTGACGACGATCTGATTAGCTAGCAATTCGATCGCGAATGATCCGATCGGGCATTTGTCGACGCACAGGGAACAACTGCGATCGCTTTCCGAAGTCTCTATCGCGCGCGTTCGCAGGCATGTATCCGAATGCCACACCGCAGTACCCATATCGATCTCGGCGACGACCGTCAGCACCAGCGCGCCGGTCGGGCAGACCTGCATGCAGTGCAAACCATCGCACACGACGCAGGGCATGTCGTTGGCGTCGATATACGGCGCGCCGTTTCCACGCACGCCGGTCGGATCGATCTTGATGCACTGGGCTGGGCAGACGCGCACGCATTCGCCGCCGCGGGAGCAGGTCTGACGAAACGCCTGCTCATCCAGCGCGCCAGGCGGACGCAATGCGATGTTCAAGGGTATCTGCCTGGGATGCGATGAAGCAGATCCGCTCGGCGTGCCCAGCGCTTCCATCTGCTCGAGCTGTCGCGCGGCCTCGTGCAGCGGCTCGATCGCATTGGCCAACGGCTTGAGCAGCTCGCGCAGACCTTCGCGAAAGAATCGCCGGCGATTGACTGGCTTGTCGCTGTCCAACATCGTGTTCACTGAAACGAAGATGATTCGCGCGCTCGCCGCTCGTTATTTCATCGCTTGCCCTTGCGGGGTGTTCGGACGATCATACGCGCCACCAACGCACCAATGCTCGCTCGCCTGTGCCAATCTCTGCTGATCTGCCTCGCGGCGATGTGCGTCGCGCCGGGTTGTCAGCCGAAGTCTGAGAATCGCGATTCGCGCGGGAACCGATTGCCCGACAACCCGCCTCCGCACACGCCCCCACCACGGCAGCCGTCGAACTAGATAACGGATTATAGATTACGGGTCGACATTCACCGCCGGATGCGTTGCGGACGTCGGCGCGAGCGTCAGCTTCACGACCCTTTGCGCTTCCAGGCGGCGTTGCGTCAGCTCGTCGATGAACGTCACTTTCAACGTCAACATCTCGTGACGCGGGATCGTCTTCAGCGGAAGCGGCAGGACATATTCGTACAGCAGCGCGTGGCCGTACCAATGCTTTCGCGCCTCGTCGGTGCTGAATTCCCACCGGGCAACCAGCGGGGAATTGGGCGCGTTCAGATCAAAGGCTTCGACGATAAACGACCCGGCCGCCTTCACGTCGTCGCCGGTTTCGTCGGTGGGAACGACGTAGACCTTCAGCGCGTCATCCGATTTCGAATCCGCCTTCAGCCGCGCCCCGCCGGTCAATCGGCCGATCTTCAGATCGTTCGCCGCGAAGAGCTTGGCGAGGCGATCATGAGGCAGCGTTTGCAGGGTGCCTTTGGATTCTTCCGCCGCGCGGAGCGCGTTCGTGTCGGTTTTGCGCGCGAGCTCAAGCTGCTCGATGCGCGACTGAAGCTCCTGGTTTTCTTTTCGGAGCGTGATGTTCGCCGCGTTGGGTTTGCTGCAGCCGGGGAGGAATAGAACCGCAGATGAACATAGATGAACACAGATGAGAGAAAAGACGAATGCGCCAATTCTCTTATCTGTGTTCATCTGTGTTCATCTGTGGTTGAAAATTATTTTTCGTCGTCGCCGCCGTCGTCATCGCGATTCTTCGCGACGGCGATGTCCGGGGCGCGATCGAGGATGCGATCGGCACAGCCGTACGCGACGGCTTCTTCGGCGAACAGCCACTTGTTGCGATCGAAGTCGCGATGGATCTGCTCCGCCGGCTTCCCGGTCCAGTCGGCCATCAGCTTGTACATGCGATCGCGCAAGCGAAGCATGTGTTGCGCTTCGATGCCCAGATCGGTGGCCGGGCCTTGCAGCACGCCGCCGATCAGCGGCTGGTGCAGCATGACCTGGCTGTTCTGAAGGACCGATCGCTTGCCCTTGGTGCCCGCCGCCAGCAGGATCGCGCCCATGCTCGCGGCCATGCCGATGCACGTGGTCGCGACGTCGCACCGCAGAAACTTCATCGTGTCGATGATACCAAAGCCCGAGCTTACGCTTCCGCCGGGCGAGTTGATGTAAAACTGAATGTCGCTCTTAGGATCTTCGTTCGACAGGAACAGAAGCTGAGCAATGATGACGTTCGCCGAGTCGTCCGTCACCGGCCCGCCGAGCACGATCACGCGGTCCTTGAGCAGGCGCGAGTAGATGTCATACGCGCGCTCGCCGCGTCCGGACTTTTCGATGACCATCGGAATCAAGGTATTGGATGCCATGAGTATCGTTCGTAATCACGTGATTACGTGATGACGTGAAGCATTCTCACGTCATCACGTAATCACGTAATCAAGTCCTCTATTTCGGTTTCGTTCCATCCGCCGCCGCTACTGCGGCTTTGCTGTCGGGTTCCAGGCCGATCACTTCGTCGCAGATGCCGTATTCGACGGCCTGCTGCGCGCCGAAGAATCGGTCGCGTTCGCTGTCTTCGCGAATCTTGTCCGGCGTCTGGCCGGTGCAGCGCGCCATCACGTTGACCAGCGACTCTTTGGTCTTGAGAATTTCTTCCGCCTGGATTTCGATATCCGCCGCTTGTCCGTACACGCCGCCGAACGGTTGGTGGATCATGACTTTGGCATTGGGCAGGATAAAGCGTTTGCCTTTTTTGCCCGCCATGAACACGACTGCCCCGCCGCTCTCCGCGCGCCCGATGCAGTACGTTGCGACATCGCAGCTCAGGAATTTCATCACGTCGTAAATCGCCAGCGTGTCGTCGACGACCCCGCCTGGCGAATTGATGTACAGGTTGATGTCCGAATCGCGCTTCTGGCTTTGCAGGTAAAGCATCTGCATATAAACGCGCGCCGCCGACACGTGATTGATCTCGCCGACGAGGAAGATCACGCGATTTTCGAGGAGCATTTCCTCGAGCGTCATCTCGCGATATCGGTTGTACATGCTGCCCGGCCCGCCGGGCCCTGGCATCGCAACCGGCATGGCCACCGGACCGCGCCCGGGGATAAATTGCAGGCCCGGAGTTCCTTGCTGGGCCGCGTGCGCGATCAGGCGCGGGTCGATATTTTTCGGGTCAAGATTCACCATTCGGCTCCTCGCGTTCGCTCCGTCATTTTCGTCAGTTTGCTGCCCAACAACAGCGTGGCGGATACTACGCGCGCTAATCGGCAGCGTCAATGAAATGGGAGCGCGAACGTGCCGCCGATAATCGAGAGAAATGCGGGACGCGAAGGGACGAAGGAGCGAAGGATCGCGAAGACTGAGATGGTGGTATAATCTGTATCGTGACGCCGATTTCTTCCAATCAGACCTTGCTCGATCGGATGGTGCAAGCGGTGGAACGAGTACGTCAACGATTACTCCGCGCCGCAGCGGCGTTGGAAGCGGCGCAGATTCCTTACGCAGTTGTCGGCGGAAACGCTGTCGCCGCATGGGTCGCTACGGTTGATCCGTCCGCCGTACGAAACACGCAGGACGTGGACATCCTGCTCCGGCGCGCCGACTTGGAAGCAGCGAAAGTCGCGATGCAAGCCGCCGGATTCATCCACCGCCACGTCGCGGCAATGGACATTTTCCTGGATGGTCCCAATGCGCGAGCGCGCGATGCCGTACACGTTGTGCTCGCTGGCGAGAAAGTACGCACAGAATACGCCGCGGCCGCGCCGGACGTGACCGACGCAGAAAAGCCGGATCAGTTCCGAGTGTTGACGTTAGAGTCACTCGTGAAGATGAAGCTAACGAGCTTTCGTCGCAAGGCCCAGGTTCACCTACAAGACATGCTTGAGGTCGGCTTGATCGATCAATCCTGGGTGAGCAGATTCCCTCGAGAACTGGGTTCCCGACTCCAACAGTTAATAGACACGCCCGAAGGTTAGGTTGGTCTTAGCGAACCGCCGGGCTTGCCGCTTCAGCGGCAAGCGGGCTGAACAATTCCAAGTCTGACTCCCGGTGTGCGACATGCCCGCGAGTCACGACTGCCGGTTGCATCGCGCGCCGTTGCAGCAGGTTCAACTGATACACCCCCAACGCCAGCAACGCGATCGTGAAAGGCTGCACGCCATAGTCGCGGGCAATCAAGCCGGAGAACCACGGCAGAACCCACAGCGCCAGCAGCAGGCAGCGCAGTCGCAACGGGAGATTCCGGCCTGTGTCGTTCGCGCGGCGTAGGAGCGCGCCGCAGGTGAGGACGACCGCCGGGATCACCAAGACCGAATCGTACACGCCAACGTACACGTTCAGCACGAGCGTCCACGTGATCGCGGCAGCCCAGGCGATGGGGAGCAGGCGCTGTGCCGATTCGTTGTCCTTCGGGCGCCCGAGCCAGACGGAGCGCAGGACCATCGCGCCGACGCAGGCGAGCATTGCCCACGCGATCATGCTCGGGATGCCGATCAGCTTCAGGAACGAGTTCAGGTCGATGAACTTGTGCGTCTGAAATCCCCCGCCGCCGGCAGCGGTGCTTTTGCCGACGTAGCCGGCGAGCATGCGCAAATAGTCGATGCATGCGTTCGGACCGACGGCGACGAGCGAGACCAGCGCGAGCAGCGCGGTACCGATCGCGAACCCGCCCAGCGTGCGCCACTGGCGCATGATCAACAGCATCGGCAGAATCAGCGGCAACAGCGTGGGCTTATAAACACAGACCGACAGCGCCAAACCGGCCGCCCACTGTCGGCCAAGCTTGCCGTAATAGATCGCGAGTGAAATCCAGATCAGTCCGAACGCCGAGATCTGCCCGCCGTGCAGGCACTCGATGAGGAACGGTTCGAACGACAGCGCGACGAGCAGGCCGAACGTTCGATGCTTCTCGGGCAGTCCCGAAGTCTTCCACACCAGCACAAACGCCCCTGCGAACAGCAGCAGTGAGAGCGAAGTCCACGTCGCGTAAGACCACGCGTACGACAGCAGCGCCAACGGCCGCAACATCGCGGCGAAGAAAGGCGCGTTCGCGTACGGTAGGCTCGCGTGCTCCGGCTCGCCGGGCAGGTGCGCGTGATACAACTGCGATTGCAGATTCAGATCGTACAGACGATCCAGGCCGTGCTGATTGAGGATCGTGCCGGCGTCGTAGAACGCCAGATAATCCGAGCCAAGCCCGCGTCCGTTGGCGGTGCGATTATTGGATGTGGTGGCAAACGACAGGGCCAGCAGCAAGCTCGCCACGACGATCGTGGAGGCCGCTGTGAAGCGTAGCCGCGAACGGGTGAGTCGATCGCCGATGAACAGCCACAAACGGCTGGGCTTGCGCCGCACCGCGATGGCCGCGTCGAGTTGGAACGCCTGCGCCTGCATTCTCCGCCTTCCCTCTTGGCAAGGAAAGCTTCGAATACAGATCGAGGCGCGGCAAATGGATTTCGCGCGAAAGCGGCGCGCGAGTTATCGGACTGGCCGAACCGGCAATTCACCGCCGGCTCGACAGCGAAGGCAAACTGTAGTCCGCGCGAATCCGCGCCGCCTCCGCCCAGACCGTGTGCTCGGCTTGCAGG
>JACMJD010000772.1 GCA_014380825.1 Phycisphaerae bacterium
TCTGCTGTGCGCGCAGGAACTTTGACGGCACCTCTTCCATAGTACGAGAGGATTTGGAAGGACGGACCCCTGGTGTACCAGTTGTCGCGCTAGCGGCACCGCTGGGTAGCTATGTCCGGAACGAATAAACGCTGAAAGCATCTAAGCGTGAAGTCTATGCCAAGACGAGGATTCCATGGGGGCTTGCCCCCGAGAGACCCCGAGTAGACCACTCGGTTGATAGGCCGGAGCTGTACGTATCGAAAGATATTCAGGTCACCGGTACTAACGGTCGATTGCTTGACCATATTTATCGATCACCGTTGTTCACTGATTGTCGCAAGACAACTAGTGTTCGATGGTCTTCCAAAAATGTGTTCGACGAAAACGTCGCGGTTTGAATAACCCGACGACCTCACATAAACACTTGAAATTGAAAACCTTGGCCGGTCCTAACCGGCCGGCCAGGGCTTTGTTGGTGGCTATACCCGTAGGGTCACACCCGTTCCCATTCCGAACACGGTCGTTAAGCCTGCGGGGCCGATGATACTGCGTCAGCGGGAAAGTAGGTCACTGCCAGCATTAAACAAGAACCCCGATCGCTGCAAAGTGATCGGGGTTCTTCTGTTTACTCACTTGATCTGTCAAAGCCCTTCGCATCGATGGGCTCGATGCCTGAGCGCTTGAGCGCTTCGACCGCCAGCGTGAACAAGCCGTTCGCTTCGTCAACACGATCCAGCAGATCGGAAGGCGATGCCACGTAGCACAATCGCTCGATCGCCGCGACCGCATCCGCCGGCAGCTCATCCCTCAGATATCGAAATCCATAATCAAACCGGTCCGGCCGATGCAGCATGCCGAGCACCGTCATTACCGGCCGCACAGCGAAAGCCAAGTAGAAACCGAACGCATCGACGGTCCGTCCACGCGCGATCTCTTTCGCGACGAACTCGCGATAAAGGTTCCATCGCATGATCTCCTGATGCAGCGCTTCGCGCATGCGCTGGCGATGCGTAGCCTCGTCGAAGCGCGCGTCGCTCGTTCGGCGCCCCTCAGATCGATCGAACAGAATCGTCGCTCGACCATGTCGATTCGGTTGTAGGTATAGGTCTTCGGCGCTGTCTTGAAAGATGCCGATGTCCAGATCGAGCCATCGCGCGGAGCGGGTGGGGCGGTAGACGCGCTGCGTCATTCCTTTGAAGATGTGAACCGGATTCTCCCAGCGGATTGAGAATCCGCCGACATCGTTCAGCCCGCGCTCGACTTCCTGCCAGACGCGCTCGATCGATCCGCTGCGCGCGAGAACTCCGATGTCCAAATCGGAGCGCTCATCCGCTCGATCGAACGCCGCCGATCCCGCTTCCCACATCGCCAGCACATCGTCGCACGTCGTCAGCCGATCGTGCAGCGCGCCGCGCAGTTCCTGTCGAGTCATCACTCAACCTCCCGGGTAACCAGTGTTGCAAGCGAACGAAGTTACAGCTTTTGTTCGCGGACTCGCGTCCGGACCGCCAAAAGCTGATGATCCGCGACATGATCGGCCGCGTCATCGTAATCAACGGAAGTGTGGCCAGCGGCAAGAGCACGCTGGCGAGACTGCTCGCCACCACGCTTCGCGTGCGCGGTTTTTCTGCGGGCGTCATCGATACGGACTTGATCTACGGGATGCTCGGTGACAATCCGAAATCGGACCCGCACGCCTGGCGCCTGGCGCGACACGTGACCTCATCGCTCGCCGCGGCGATGATCCAGACCGAGCTTCGATGCGTGATCGTCGACGGCTGCTACTGGTCGCGCGCGGATCGAATGGAGTTGAGTACCGCATTGTCAATCGATACCCCGACGCATTTCATTTCTCTTTACGTTTCATACGCGGAAGCCCTGCGCCGAGCACAAGGCGATCCGACGAGGGTGCTATCGAAAGATCCTGAATTTCTTCGGCCGCATGTTGCCAGCTACATTGCGTTATTGAGCGAATTCCGTTCGACCGATCTCGTTGTCGACACAGAAACCGCCACTCCGGACGAACTCGTCGATCGGATAGCCACCCTCGTCGCGTCGGGCGGACTGCGAACCTACCGGCGCATCACATGAGCGCATTAGGCTGCACGATATACTGGTCGTGAACACATGACCATCGAATCCATTCCTTCGCCCGCCATCGTCGTCGATGCAGTGATCGTTCGACGAAATCTTCATCGCATGGCGTCGTACGCGGCGGCGCACAACCTCAAGGTTCGACCTCACACGAAGACCCACAAGTCGGTGGAGCTAGGCCGAATGCAGATCGAATTCGGCGGGACGGGGCTGACCGTCGCCAAATCCGGCGAAGCAGAAGTGATGGCGGCGGCCAGCGACAATGTGGATTTGATGATGGCGTATCCCACGGTTGACCCGCCCCGTTGCGCGGCGATCGCCGCGTTGGCAAAAACCGGGCGAACGATTCGCGTCGCGCTTGATTCATCGTTCGCCGTCGACGCGCTCGCCGGCGCCGCACAGTCGGCAGGCGCGACGATCGGCGTGCTCGTGGATATTGATGTCGGTCTGCATCGCACGGGCGTACAGACGCCGCAGGCCGCGCTGGAACTGGCGCAACACCTGGATCGACAGCCAGGCTTGCGGTTCGACGGCATTCTGTTCTATCCCGGGCACGTCTGGGCTAAGCCCGATGAACAATCGCGATTGTTGCAAGATGTCGATGCGCTACTTGGCGAAGCGCTCCGACTCCTCAGCAACAGCGGCTTGGCTGCGCCAATCATTTCCGGCGGCTCGACGCCAACCGCATATCAATCGCACCAACTGAAGCACATCACGGAAATCCGCCCCGGCACTTATATCTTCAACGACATGAACAGCGTGGCTGGCGGATTCAGTTCGCTCGACTACTGCGCCGCGCGCATCATCGCGACGGTCGTCAGCGATGCCGTGCCGGGACAAATTGTGATCGACGCCGGCAGCAAGACGCTGAGCAGCGATCGCCGTCACGATGATCCGGCCAACGCGGGTCACGGGCACATCGTCGAACATCCGCAGGCGAAGATCACGAAGCTCAGCGAAGAGCATGGTCAGGTCGACATCCGCAACTGCGATCGTGCGCCGAGGGTTGGCGAGCGTGTCTCGGTGATTCCGAATCACATCTGCCCGTGCGTGAATCTTCAGGATCGGATGTGGTGGATCGAGCCGGGCGAAGCGCCACGAACAATCACCGTCGACGCGCGCGGCATGGTGACCTGATGCGGCCAATCTTCGATGCGCATCTGGATCTGGCATGGAACGCGGTGTCGTTTGACCGCGATCTGACGCAACCCATCGAGCTAATCCGGCAGCGTGAATCAGCGATGACGGATCATCCCTCGCGCGGCAGAAACACCGTCAGCCTGCCCGAACTTCGTCGCGCGGGCGTGGCCGTGTGCGTCGCGACGCTGCTGGCGCGAAGCGGGCAGGACGTGAAGCCGTCGTCAGATCCGAAGCCAATCGATCTGGATTATGCGTCGCCCGCGCTCGCGTGCGACGCTGCGCGCCGTCAGCTCGCGTACTACGAACTGCTCGAACAGCAGGGCCATGCACGAATCATCCGCACCGCGGGCGAGCTTGCTACTCATTGGAAGTCACCGAAAACAATCGGAATCATTCTCAGCATGGAAGGCGCCGATCCGATCACCGAGCCAACACAAGTTCAGCACTGGTGGGATCAGGGCCTTCGCGCCATCGGACTCGCCCACTACGGCCGCGGCCAATATGCATGCGGCACTGGGACCGGCGGGCCGCTCAGCGATCGCGGCATCGAATTGCTGCGCGAGATGCAGCGTGTCGGGATGATCCTCGATGTCACGCACCTGTCTGACACCAGCATGCAGCAGGCGCTCGAGATTTTCAGCGGTCCGGTCCTGGCGAGCCATCACAACTGCCGCACGCTGGTTCCGCGTGATCGACAACTCACCGATGAACAGATCCGCGTTTTGGTCGATCGCGACGCGGTCATCGGCGTCGCACTCGACGCGTGGATGCTTCATCCCGGCTGGGAGCGCGGAGTGACGAAGCCCGACGCGGTTGCGATCAGCGCGGCCGTCGATCACATCGATCGCGTCTGTCAGCTCGCCGGCAATACACGTCACATCGGAATTGGCAGCGATCTCGACGGCGGCTTTGGAACGGAACAGACACCGCGCGAACTAAACACGATCGCCGATTTGCAGAAGCTCGTCGACATCCTTTCGTCACGCGGCTACGCAGACGTCGAGATCAACGCGATCTTCCACGGCAACTGGCTGCGATTCTTCCGTGATGCTCTGCCGGCTTAGCGCTTTTCCGCAACAAGCGTCACCAATGATTGCGCAGGCAGAGTCAGTTCAATTGCGTCGTTGCTCGTCAGCAGTTCGTCGGACTGTTTCATATTGCGATCGCCATCGGTGACGTAACAGTGGAACTTCGCACCCGTTGGCAGCCCATTGATCCGAGCCTTGCGCTCTGCACCGACGTTCGAAAAATGCACGGCAGAAGCAACGCTCGTCGTTTCACCGAGTGCCGCGACGGTGATGGCGGGTTGATCACACTTCGTCGCGAAGATCGTCGCCGTAGCAGGGCTCAAATCCGCGAGCTGTTTGAACTGCCACCATCGCCGCGACGGCTGAATAGGATCGCCATCGTTCTTGCCCGCCGAAACCATTCCGTAGTCCGGCGTGAGCTGCCAATGCATGATCGACGCGGGCTGCGAAAGCGTCAGGCAGCGCAGATTGTTCTCGGCTTCTTCCACGGCGTACCACGGTTCACTGATGATGTTGCGATATTGATGCGCATCCGGATCGGTGCCGGCCTCGGCGATGATCAGCGGCACGCCGGCGCGCCTGGCGTGGTTGCGCCAGCCGATCAGTTGTTCGTCGGTGCCGCCGTTCCAAGAATGGTACGAAACCATGCCGACGTATTTCATCGCTTCTGGATCAGCGAGTGCCGCGTTCACGTAATCGACCGCGCGCGGCTCGTTCGCGTCGCCAAGCAACATCTTCGTCTTCAGCCCCAGCGATTCGAAGTGCGCGCCCAGACGTTTCAGCATGTCTCGATGTTCCTCCGGCGACATAAGCACGTTGATGCCCAGGTTCGATTCATTGAACGAGAACATCGCGGGCTCTGCGCCGACCTGCTCCTTGAACATCAACAGATACCGCCCGATCGACTTCGCGAATGCGTCCCATTTTGCCGGATCGATCCGCGCGGCGCCCCGGCGCGGACCGCGATCGTTCTCGCGCGCCGCGTGCGCCCACTCGGGCGCATTCCAGACGCTCACGATGATGGGGATTTTCCGCCGATGCAGCTCGCGCGACATGCGCAGCGATTCGCGAATCTCATCGGGCAGCTCGTCGACGGGCCGCGTTGCCGGATTATCGCTCTCGTGCGGTTGCCACAATGGCATCGCAAAAGACACGCGGCCCCACACGATTCGCGCGTTGTCGAGGTAATACGGAACCGTTGGCGACTGCGAGCCCCAGCAGAAATTCCCGCCCATTCCTTCGAACGTCGCGCCGGGTTGAGAAGTGTCGATCGTGACTGTGGCAGGCGGGCGATCGACCTCACCCGACGTTTTGATGGCGATCGTCGATCGAATCGTCTGCTGCGCTTTCAAGCTGCCGTCGTGCAGCTTGAAGAACAGCGTCAGGCAAGATTCGTGATCCGCCCGGCCATCCTGAAACACTGCGACGCGCGGCTGATCGAATGTCACCTCGATCTCACGTCGCGGCGCCGAAAATTTCGCGCCCGTTGCAGTGTCGCCGGTGTAGTGCTTGTCGTTGGCGGGGCGAGTCGTCGCAAAACTCACGCGCTCGCCACTGCCTGATTGTGCACCGAGCAATTGTCCGGAGCCGCTGGCGAAGAGCGAGGCAGGAACCTTGACGAAGAAATACGCGCCTTCCAAATCCAGGTCGCCCTGCGCCGTCAACTCAAGCTCGATCGTCGCGGCGCCAGATGCACTGCTTTTCACCGTCTGTCGGAACGTGACCGCCGGCCCGCGTGCGATTGAGATCTCGCCGGTGACGAGGATCGCGTCGCCCTCGTGCGTGTAGGTTGATTTTCGCGTTCGCCAGTGCGCGGTCTGGGCGGATTCCTTCCAGCCGGGCGATGCGATCGCGATCGACGTGGTGATCGGAATCAATTCGCCGTCGATGCGCAAGCCACGGAGATTTCCCCAGCCGTTCATTTCCGCCTGCGCCATCGCGCCTGAAGAGCACAACGCAATCGCACACAAGATTCCGGCGGCGATGGTGATGGAATGCATGCCAGGATTTAACGCGATCGTCCGCTCCGATGTCTACTTTTTCGTCAGGTCGCACCGCAAAAGTTTCGGTGCCGATTCGAAACTTCCTGACGGTTTCGAACGCCATCGCTCATGCTGGACGTGCGGATCAGCGTTACAATTCGCCGCCATGTCCACGCCGCTCATCATTGCATTGGCCATCGGCGCGGTTGTGATCCTCGGAGCGCTTGTGCTCGCGTCGATCTACAACCGCCTGGTTACGTTGCGACAGCGCAACCTCAACGCGTTCTCGCAAATCGACGTGCAGTTGAAGCGCCGATATGACCTGATCCCGAACCTGGTTGAAGCGGTGAAGGGTTACATGGCGCACGAGCGCGGTACGCTGGAAGAAGTAATCCGTGCGCGAAATACAGCGATCGCCGCCGCGGAACCCGCAGCGCGCGACCCGAGGAACAGCGCCGCGATCCAGGGTATGGCAACCGCTGAGAACGCGCTGACCGCGGCCCTGTCACGCATGATGGTGTTGAGCGAAGGCTATCCGCAGCTCAAGGCCGACCAATCCACCGGGCGGCTGATGGAAGAACTTTCATCCACCGAAAATCGTGTCGCGTTCGCCCGGCAGGCGTACAACGATTCGGTCATGCAGTACAACACCGCCCGTCAGACATTTCCTACGGCCATGATCGCTCCCGCATTCGGCTTTACCGAAGCGTCGCTGTTTCAGATCGACGACGCGAAGCAGCGCGAAGTCGTTAAGGTTTCACTTCAACCATGAACGCCAAACGAATCGCCTGGATTGTTGCGATGCTCCCGTGCCTGGTAGCGATCGCGCAGACGACCGCGCCCGCCGACCGGGCTGCGCGATGGCGAGCTGATTTGACGACGCTGAAGCAAGAGCTGCCCAGGCTTCACGTGAATCCGTTTACCAAAACGTCGCGCGCCGATTTCGAAGCGGCCATCGATTCGCTCGCGAAGCGCGTCGACAAGCTTGCGGATCACGAGATCGTCGTCGGCATGATGCAGATCGTCGCGTCGATCGGCGATGCGCACACGATGATCGGCTTCGGCCCGCAAACGCCCGGCTCTTTTCCGATCGGCATTTACATCTGCAAAGACGGCCCGTTCGTCGCCGTGTCCACGACTGACCAGCGCGAGCTACTTGGCGCGAAGGTGCTGAAGGTCGGAACGCTCAGCTTCGACAACGCCGCCAAGCGTGTGGCCGGCGTGTTTCCGTCGGAGAACGAGTCGCATCTGAAACAGAACTTGCCGCGATGGATCACCAACGCCCAGGTGCTTCACGCGCTGAAGATTACCGATCGCGTGGATCGCGCGACGTTCGAATTTCAACTCGCAGACGGCTCGGCCAAGCGTGTCGAGCTTTCGCCGGTTGCGATCGGCTCCAAGCCGAAACTCGTGCGACTGCCGGATTGGTCGAAGCTGAAGCGTCCGATTTCAATGACCCCGCACGCGACCAGGTATTGGTTTGAGTTCGATGAACCGACCAAGGTGATCTACGCGCGCTACGATGCGTGCGTGCATGATCCGAAGTATCCGTTCGCGCAGTTCTCCAAAGAACTGCTGGCCGCGATCGATGCGAAGAAGCCGGCGAAAGTCATCTTCGACGTTCGCAACAACGGCGGAGGGAATTCCGCAATTGCCGAGCCGCTGATCAATGCATTGCGTGACAACAATGCCATCAACCAGAAAGGCAAGCTGTTCGTGGTGATCGGCCGGGCGACGTTTTCTTCGGCGCAGATGAACGCGCAGCAGTTTCGCGATCGCACCAACGCCACGGTCGTCGGCGAACCCACCGGGCAAAAGCCGAATCACTTCGGCGAGATCAAGAACTTCACGCTGCCCAAGTCGGGGTTGATCGCGCAGTACTCGACGAAGCAGTTTCGCCAGAGCGAAAAAGACGAGCCGTCGATGATGCCGGATGAGGTGATCGAACCGACGAGCGCGGAGTTCTTCGCCGGAAAAGACGTCGTGCTCGAACGAGTTCTTCGCCCGTGAAACATGGACTTTTTTGAACGCCAGGACATCGCCCGCAAGAAGACTGGCCGCCTGATCGTGTTGTTCGCGATCGCGGTGGTGCTGATCGTCTGCGCGATGAACCTGGCCGCGTACGGGATCATGCGGGTGGCCGAGCCGTATGTACGGGCGCAGCGCGATGCGGCGCCGGTGCTTCGTGGAGATCGTGAATATCCCGGAACGCTCACGCGCGAGAATCGAATCTGGGCGCGGCCAGAGCCTTACATCGGCGTGACGCTGATCACCCTGGGCATCATCGCATGCGGCAGTTTCTACAAGATGGCTTTGCTCTCGCGGGGCGGGCCCGCGGTCGCGCAGATGATGGGCGCTCGGCCCATCGATCCGGATCGATATCCGGAAGAGAAAACGCTTCAGAATGTCGTCGAAGAAATGTCGATCGCATCGGGCGTGCCGGTTCCCCAGATATTTGTGATGGAAGAGGAAGACGCCATCAACGCGTTCGCCGCCGGCTTCACAACTGCGGATGCGGTAGTGGCGGTCACGCGCGGGTGTCTGACTACGCTCACGCGCGATGAGCTGCAAGGAGTAATTGCGCACGAGTTCAGTCACATCCTCAACGGCGACATGCGGCTGAACCTCCGCCTGATCGGAATCCTCAACGGCATTCTGGTCATCGCACTGCTCGGCTACGGCCTGCTGCGCAGCATCCCGTACATGCGAAGCGGCCGCAGCGACAGCGATCGAAAGGGCAACGGCGCGCAAATCGTGCTGATCATGGCATTCGCAGGCGCAGCGCTGGTGGTCATCGGATACGTGGGCCTGTTCTTCGGCCGGTTGATTCAGGCGGCGGTGTCGCGACAGCGAGAGTATCTGGCCGATGCGTCGGCGGTGCAGTTCACGCGGAACCCGTCCGGGCTGGCGGGCGCGCTCAAGAAGATCGCGGGCATGGGTTCGACTCTGCACACCGCGCACGCAATCGAAACCGCGCATCTGTTCTTCGCCACCGGAATCAAAGTCGGTCTGACCGATCTGCTTGCGACGCACCCGCCGATCGTGGAAAGAATCAAAGCACTCGATCCGATGTTCGACGGTCAAGCCGCGACGACGACGATGCCTCCGGCGTTGCCGCGCCAAGATGTCGTCGCAAGTGGTCTTGCCGGCACATCCCAGCCGCCGCCAATTCCTGCGCATGCGGTGGTTTCGGCCGCGGGACAGGCGAGCGTAAGAACCGTTCACAAGGCGTTGGAAATTCTTTTGGCGATACCGGATGAAATCCAGAATGTCGCGCGCGAGCCATTTGGCGCCCGCGTTGTGGCGCTGGCGTTATTGATCAGCGACGATGAATCCGTGCGCCAGAAGCAACTGCAAGCCATACAACCGTTGATTGATGCGGCCACGGTCGAAGAAGCGATGCGATTCGCGCCGGGCGTTGAGCGGATGAATCGTACGGCTCGTGTCGCGCTGCTCGATCTGATCCAGCCCGCGTTACGCCGGATGTCGGCGAATCAGTTGCGTCAGTTCGCCGGCGCGGTTCAGGCGATGATCGAAGCGGACGGGCGAGTGACGCTGTTCGAATACGCGATGTATCGCCAGCTTCGTCGCGAGATGTCGATGGCTGACCAATCGAAGCGACCCGCTCCGCCGCGATACATGTCGGTTCAGCCGCTGCTGAACGAGATCACGACCGTGCTGAGCGCGCTCGCCTATCGAGGCAAAGATCCGGCCGTCGGCGCGGAATCATTTCGCGCGGGCATGGCACGGCTCGGTGTGAACGAACAGATTCTCGCAGCCAGCGACTATGGTCTTGGCGCGCTCGATCCCGCGCTGAATCGATTGGCTGAAGCATCGCCGGGGGTGAAGCGTCGCATCGTCGACGCGGCCGCGCATGCGATCGCGTCGGACGGCGTCATACAACCTGATGAAGCCGAGATCCTGCGCGCGCTGTGCGCGGCGCTCGATATTCCCATCCCGCCGCTGGCGGCCTAGAGGCGCTATCGCAGCGTCGACAATTCTTCTTCGTTCGCTTCGCCCAGCACAAAGCGACGGACAATCTGTTCCTTGGAGTTCTGAATTTCTTCAGGCGTGCCTTCGAAGATGATCTTGCCTTCGTGCAGCATGACGATGCGAGTCGCCACTTTGAAGGCGCTGGCCATGTCGTGGGTGACGACGATACTGGTGATTTGCAACTCGCGCTGAAGCTTGATGATCAGTTCATTGATCACGTCGGCGCGAATCGGATCCAGGCCGGTTGTCGGTTCATCGTACAGAACGACATCCGGCCTCAATGCGATCGCCCGCGCCAGCGCCACGCGTTTGCGTTGTCCGCCAGACAGCTCCGCGGGCATTTTCTTTCCGATGTTCGGCAGGCCGACGAGCGCTAGACAGCGTTGCACGACCTCAGCGATCTCTTCCCGTGACTTGTTCGTGTGCTCCATCAGCGGGAACGCGACGTTCTCGAAAACCGTTTGCGAATCGAACAGCGCACTCATTTGAAACAAGAATCCGAAGTGATAGCGAATCTCCATCAACTTCCGCTCGGGGAGATTGTCAATCTGCTTGCCATCATAAAACACCTCGCCGCGATCAGGCTTTAACAAACCAACGATGTGTTTTAGAAGCACGCTCTTTCCGCTGCCGGATGCGCCGATGATCACCAGGCATTCGCCGCGCTGGATCTTCAGCGTCACCCCGCGCAGCACCCGCTGTCGGCCGAACGCTTTGTAGAGATCGTGGAGTTCGATGAGGGACATAAGGAGTAGAAGGCAGAGGTTGGAGGGTAGAGGGTAGGAAATGCAGAGTAGCTTTTTCCTAACCTCTACCCTCTAACCTCTCATCTTTTATCCAAACAATCCTCGCACGCCGAAGATGCTCTCGTACATCTCCTTGAGCAACTGCGCGAAGAAGAAATTGAGAACGATGATGGCGATGAAGCTGGTGACGAAGCTGTCGGTACACGCTCGTCCGACACCGCTGGCGCCGCTGCCGCAGGTGAAGCCTTTGTAGCAACTGATCATGCCGATCGCGCCGCCGAAGAACGCGCTCTTGAACACGCCTTCCATGATTTGCCAGGTGTCGACCGCCTGCGCGGAGTAATACCAATACGGTCCGTCCGGCACGTGGAGAAACTTAGTCGAGATCAACCACCCGCCCAGCACGCCGAGCAGATCGCTGTAAATCGTGAGGATTGGTGTGAGCAGAACGCAGGCGATGAAGCGCGGGACGACCAGGTATCGAACTGGATCGGTGCCCATCACCCGCAAAGCGTCGAGCTGCTCGGTGACGTTCATCGTTCCAAGCTCGGCTGTGAGCGCGCCGCCCACTCGGCCGGCCAGCATCACCGCGGCCAGCACCGGGCCGATCTGTTTGACGACCGAGAGATTGATTACACTGCCCAGCCGCTGCTCCTGGCCGAGCGTCTTGAATTGCGTGTGCGATTCGATCGCCAGCACCATGCCGATGAACGCGCCTGTAATGCCCACCACCGGCACCGACCGCACACCCACTTCATACATTTGTGGGAACAGCAGCCGCAGGTTCTTCCACCGCACGATCGTGGGTAGAAAGGCGAACATGCGTCCGCAGAAGCGGCAAAAATCGCCAAACCCCGCCAGCGTGTTGGTGGTGTCGCGTCCAATTCGTTCAGCAAGGGCAATGGCCATGGGCGTGGAATGATACGGGAGTCAGGGGCGAGGGGCGAGTCTTTGGCGACCTGGCGCGCTTGCAATCCAACGGCACCACGCTAAATTTTGGTGCATCGGGCATTGAAAGCACCGGGGGGATTGAAGCAGTTCTAGATTGAATGGGTCGCTACATGGAGGTAGCCGTGAAACGCACTTCGCCTCGCCACACCGTCTCGCACGCAGTTCGAAACACAGTTACGAGCGCAGCGCTCGCGTCCATTATCGGACTTGTCGGCTGCGCCGACATGGTCACGTACTCGGGGAAGTCGCAAGACAAAGGGATGACCCAGTACAAGCAGCAGAGCTACACCGACGCGGCCGGTTCGTTCCGGAATGCGACGCGACAGAATCCGCGCGATTACAAGTCGTACTACATGCTCGGCTGCTGCTACGAGCAGAGCGGCCAGCACCAGCAGGCGATTCATGCGTTCCGCACCTCGCTGGATGTGCAGCAGATGGTGTTCGAGGGCAAGTACGATGACGAGCAGCGCGTGAAGACAATCAACGGCCTGGCCGGCGCGATCGCGCATAGCGATTCGCGTGATATCGAGACGAACGCTGCTGTGGCCAAGGCGCGCACATCGCAGAACGCGGACGACTACATGCTGCTCGGCCAGATCTACGCGTTCCGCGGCGATGCGGATTCCGCCGTCGAAGCGTACGACCACGCCGCGCTGCTGGCGCCGCAGAGTTTCTACATCTCCAAGTCATACGGCCTCTACCTGGAACGCCTCGGACAGACCAGCCGCGCCGAGGCGGCGCTGCGTCGGGCCTACGCGTTGAACGTCAGCGACGAAGAAGTGAATCTCGCCCTGCGCCGCCTGGGCGTAATCCCGGGTCCGAGCATCAAGAACCAGGACGCGCTCGTCCAGCCGCCACTGCCACGCGGTCCGATCCCCGAGCTGGATCTGTCGCGAATGAAGTTTGGAGGCAGCGATCCCAAGGCGACGACTCCGGCTGCGCCGAATGCGCAACCCGGACCGACCGTCGCGGCGCCTCGCGACTAAAGCGCATCTACGATCATCGTGTGACGATCACGCCGCCCCTGAGCGTACCCGCGAAGGGGCGGATTCTTTGCGCGAGTCAACGGTCGAATCCGCGTCTTCGCGAGAACGCTCGGACGCGGCGTGTCCCGTATCGCGTCGACTGATTCTCAGTGATGTCCGTGGGCGTGCGGATCGGCGGCATGACCGTGATCGTCATGCCCGTGCCCATGTGCATCGTCATGTAACTCAGCCGGAATTTCCATCCGCACCATCGGACCGATCACCGCTGCCATCAGGAACATCGCGACGATGATGATCAGCATCGTGCCTGCCCAGGCGGAGGGATCCGTGGGAAGCACAGGGCGCGCCTCTTCCTCGCCCGCCGGCGCAGAGTGCGCTGCTTCGGTTGAATGAGCCGGCGCCGGAGCGTGCGCGGTGGCATGCTCTTGTGCGACGGCTGAACGCGCGGTGACGAACCCGAACGCGAGCATCACGCCGCCAATGATTCCGATGATTCGCGAAGCATTTCGATTGATCACGTTCGTTTCTCCAGTGGCAACTGCAGGAACTTTTTCAGCACCTCGGACGGCTCGAGTGAGTTCACTGTCGGAATCTCCCGCGGCCAATCCTCGGCACGATAGGTCGTCGTTACACCGAGCACCGAAAACCCAACATCTCGGGCACGCAACGCTACGCTTGGCGCATCTTCGATCACCAGGCACTCGCCCAGTAGCAGGTTTCGTCCCATCATTTCGCCCAGGCGCTTGGCGGTCAAGATGTAGCCGCTCGGATCCGGCTTGCCAATCGTCACGTCTTCTGCCGCCGTCACCACGCTGAAGAACTGCCGCAGGCCGATGCCGTCGAGCATGCCCTCGATTTCACTTCGCAGCGCGCCCGAGCAAATTCCCATCCCGCACCGCTCGGCGAGCGCTTTCACGAAATCATCGACACCTTCAAGTGGCCGAAATTTGCCGGCGCGAATCAGGCTCAAAGAAATCTTCGACTTCTGTTCGATGAAGCTCGCCATGATCTGCGGATCGAGCTTCCGTTCGAAGAGTTGATACAGCTTCTTCACCGCGCCGCGGTCGTCGAAGCCGATCAATTCCGCGTAATACTGTTCCTGCGTCAGCGGAATATCCATCGTCGCCGCGGTTTCGAGATAGGACTGGCAATGCAGCGGCTCGCTGTCGACGATCACGCCGTCGAAATCAAATAGGAAGGCTTTCGGGGTGATCTGCATCCGCCGAGCAAAGTAGCGGCGGCACGTCTTTGTGGCAATCCGTCGGCACTTGGGCGCGCAAGGATCAGATGCGCAAAGGCGACAGCCGGGCGGGTGACGCGCGTAATCTCCTTGAAGACCACGCGTTCATCACGCTCGGCTGTGCAACAACTTCAGTGTGCCGAGTCGTCGCCTACCGCGGCGCGGAGATTGACGACGCACCGTGCGGATCGATTTCGCCTGATGCGCGGCAGCCAGCGACGATCGACATGGTGATGACGGCCAAAATCACGATTCCAAACTTCTTCATGACATTCTCCTTTGCCCGGTGATGCCGGGTGACAAGCGTCTTCAATGACACGTACAACGCATTCCATAGTGCAACCGCCGTGCCGAATATTGCGATGCGGTCATCGCCGGTTCGCGCAAACGCAGCATCGACGGTATGATGCGAGCCAGACAATGGTTAAGGCCGCCGCCGATATGGATGTATTGGTTCTGGGATCGCACCCTTGCGCCCATCTGGTCGCGGCATTGCTGCGACAAAATTCCTCCATCCACGTCACCCGCGCCGACGTCGCCGGCGAGCTGCTCGACGACCGGCTCGTCGTCATCAATCCTGAATTCTTCGACCTTGATCCGCTCCTGACGCCGCTGAAAAAGAAGCTCGAGCTCACGCCGTTTTATGGCCTGCGATTTCTCGCGGACGACGCGGCCACCAACAGTGAGTTCACCGACAAGGCGATCGCCGCACACGTGGGTTCGATGAAACCGATCCGCGCCGCGTTCGCCGCGATCTCCGATGAAGCGGGTGTCGAAACGATTGGCAAATCGAAGTTCGAGATCACCGGCGTTGATGAGCACGGCATTCAGGTTCGGGTCGATGGGAAGACTCTTAAGCCGAAGTTGCTGATCGTCGCGACGACGCTCGCGCCCGACGCGCAGCGCATGCTCGGCCTGCCGGTGAGCTGGGAGAACGGCGTTGTTCATCGTTACACCTATGTGAAATGCAAGTCGCCGCGCGTGACGATCAACGGATCTCCGAACGGCAAAGCGCTCATGCCGATGTCGCTGGATCTGAAAGGCCGCCTTACCTGGGCCTGGGCGATCACGGGTATGGGGGCCGTGCAGTTCGCGGTGGAACAGCCGATTGATTCGGTGCGAGACGAACCGTCTGTCGCGCTGCTCCAACACTGGTTGAATGTGCTCGAGAGTCACGGCGTGATCAAGAGCGCCGATGCGATCAACACCGACACAGCCGTGTCGATCGATCTTCCGTTTGCCGGCGCGCTCGCACAGGAGGGCGTCGCAAATCGTGCGTTGTTGATCGGACCGGCGGGCGGGTTCTACACGGCTTGCGCGGAAGAGTTGTATCCCGCATGCTGGTCCGCGATCTTCGCCGCCGAGATCGCGAAGAAGGCGCTGAAGGAGAAACATCTCCAGGATGCGCTACAAGCTTACCGCCACAAGTGGGGCGCAACGCTCGGAGATTATCTCCGCGGCCCACAGCAAAATCTGCGGTTCCTCCTTCCGTTGGTTTACAGAAACAAAGTCATGACCGCGCGACTTGCCGAGGCGATTCTGTACGGCAAGAGCGTGGTGCGATGAAGCCCTGACAAGGTGACAAGGTGAGTGGGTGACAAGGTGAAAACGTGGATCGGATTTCTCACCTTGTCACCCCTTCACCTTGTCACCTTGTCA
>JACMJD010000773.1 GCA_014380825.1 Phycisphaerae bacterium
CGGTTTCACGTGTTCGAGGAAAGTGCTGAATCTTCCGATGACTTTGCGGTCGTTCAGACTCTGCGCGATTGAATAGAACTCGTCGAGCGGAATCCCCCGAGCTTCCGCTCGGGGCTGGTAGATGTTTTCTTGTAGCTCCTCCGGCGCGAATTCGCGCTTTAACTCCATCAACACTTCCCACTCGCGGTCGGTCAGTTCGACGATGTTGGTGTCGAGAACCTCGGCGAGCGCGTCGGATTTGCTTCCGGGTTCCATGCCACGTCTTCGGACGTGACCGACACCCAGTGCAAACAGCCGTTTCGCGGGCATCATCTTGAACGCGGTGGCGCCGGTTCGCTCGCAGAGAAATTCGCAGTGCCGCTGCATGGAAAAGCCCTGCGGCACTTTCAGTGTCGTCCACAGGCGATACTTCGAACCGGCCGTCGCGGAATCGGTGGAGCGGATGACGACATGGCCGCTGAATGGATCGTTCTGGAACATCCAGTCGAACCCGCTTTGCAGATTTCCTTCCGGGACTTCCCACGCCACCAGCGCGCCGGGCGCGAGGTTGGTGGCCATCATCGTTTGGCGAACACGACGGATCACGCCGGCTTGCAGCATCGCGCGAATGCGCTCGATCACGATCGGCAGCTCGACGCCGGACAATCTCGCGATTTCGCCCAGCGGATCAGGCGTGAAACCCTGAATCTTGTCTTCGGAAACCGCCAGGATCTGCGCGTTGACCGGGTCGGTGGTTGCGGTGGGAATTGTCGATGCGGCGACGGTCATCGCGGTGATTGTACGGGTCATTCCGCGCGAAGCGAAGCGTCACGGCGCTCGCTGACCGACAGCGGCGGGCACAGCAACTTCGCGGCAGCGCCGATTTCAGGCGGAATGTAGTTGCCGGTCGACAGCACAACTTTGAACGCCTCTTCGGTCGACAGATCGATGAACACGCACTTCTCGCGATGCACAAAATACAACCGGCCATTGATCGGATTCGGCGCGGCGGGCACGAACACGCAATACGTGTTCGGATCGCCCTCCAGCGGTCGGCCGGAACAGAAGCCGAGCAGGTGCGTAGCGCCGGTTTCATCGGGAATCAGCACCACACGGGAAAACGTACCTTCGGTTCCGCCGGGTGTCAGGGCAATTTGCTTCCACGCGAGGTAAAGCTGTCGGAGGATCGGCACGCGCGAGAGGACTCTATCGACGATGCCAAGGCAGAATTTTCCCAGCAGCGATGTCGCCAGCAAACCGCAGAGGTAAATCGCTGCGATGGCGATCACCACGCCGAGGAACGGAATCTGCACGTGAAACAGCGTCTGCGTGATGAAACGCGTTTTGTTGTCCACATACCAAACAATAAACCCCGTGACCGCCAGCGGCACGGCGGAGAGGATTCCGGCGAGGAACGTCTTGCGAAGATGATTGTTCAGGCGCGACAAGTCGTTGCGGGCTATTCTGCCCGAAGGCGCGACATGTCGCCAAACCGCTCGGCGCTATAATCTGCGGCGAAGTTTATGGCCGCACCCGCATCCGACAAACTCACGAAGAAAAAATCGCTCACCGGTCCGCTGACGATCGCGGCGATCGCCATGTTCGGGCTCTCGATGTTCGTGCTGCTTAAGCGTGCGCCAAGTTCATCTGACCCGGCACCCACGGAGGCAAAATTCGCTGTGCCGGCGCGGGCGCTGCGCGTGTTCTCGCTCAATGTGACAGCTCTCGATCCCGATCGCGCGATCGCTGCGATCAACGCCGCGCACCCGGACATCGTGATGCTGCAAGGTGTTCGCACGGCCGACGTCGAGCGCATCGGACGCGCCATCGGAATGTCGCGCGCCAACGAGAAGGCCGGCGATGTTTTCTATCCCGCGCAGAACTTCCAAGGACCCGAAACGCCCTTCGGCAACGCCATCTTCTCGCGATGGCCGCTCTACGAAGGGCGGTCGATTCCAAATCGAGGCGGAAGTTTCGGTGTGTGGGCGGTCGCGATGATCGACGGAGCGAAGATCATGGTCGCGTCGGCCTGTGCAACCGACAGTTCATCGCAAGTGCTCGGCACACAGGATGTCCAGAGCGTGCGGCAGAGAGAACTTTCCATGCTCGTCCGCGCGCACGAGGAATTAGGTCGACCACCGATGTTGTTGGCCGGGAAATTTGCACAACTCACCCCGGAGCTTCAGAAGCTCATCTCGACGCGCGCCGAATCGCTTGCGCAAGAGGGCGATCAGTTGTTGATCGCGGCCGGCGACGGGTCGTCACCCTGGAAGATCGAGCGCGTCGACTTGCCCGCCGACGTTCCGGGCATCTGCGTTGATGCGAAACCTCATTGATCCGTATTGATCACGAAATACTTCTGGCCGACGTCGGTGGTGAGATCGCCGGAATCAATCGCTGCGTCTTTCTCCCAGCGTGAGATCCAAGCGAATATTTGCTTGCGCGCACCAGCATCGGTGGGCAGCGCGACGACGAAGTGCGAAACCATCTCGCCGCCGCGATCGAGCGCTTTTACATTCGTGACCCAGATCTCGTTCGCGCCGGCTCGATGGAGATTGTTGATTGCCTCCAAAGCCGAGGCCTTGTTCCATTTCCAGACGAGACGGTTTGCGTTCGGCTGGTCAAGCCATCGTCGAGCGTCTGCCTTCCCGCCGGCCAGCAATTGCTCGGCGCGTCGATCGATTTCGATCGCTCGTTCATCCGGCGCGGCTGGCTTTCTCTCGCGCGTGCCGATCAACAGAGCGGTTCCGCCCGTGTCCGATGCCACGAGGGCGGCGGCGAGCAGAGTCAGGACTGGAATCATCACATCCACACCAAGCCACGCATGTCGCACGTTCGTCTCCTTCGATAAGCCTTCTTACAATTACATGGCTTACGAGTGGAGCGGGGACAGTGCCCTGAATAGGGGAGTGCGAGCGCGGACATGCAGGCTGAAGCCTGCACGCCGACTATGGGTGGATGTAGATGGGAATCACTTTCGTTTGCGACCGGATTGCTTCAAGCCCTTTCCGCCACCTTGCGTTTGCTTTTTGCCCGAGCCGAGTGGGTCACCCATATTAGGTTGTCGCTGATCGTTGTTGGTGAATTGACGATTCATGTCGCGACGATCGCCGCGCTTCTTCACGCCGCTGCTCACCGGGCGCGAGGCACTCGAGCGCATCTCGATCGGCGTGTTCGGACGCGTCGGAGATCGACTCGATGCCGGCGCCGATGCGCCAGTCGTTCGTCCGCGGGATTTCGTACCACCACTCTTGTGCATGCCGCCTGATTGCTTTGCCATCTGGGTTTCCTTGTATACGCGTGTGCAGAAGCGCAAGAATCTCACAATTAAACAACGATTAGCCGTTCGCGCATGGCCCGGGCCCGCCGCAGCGACCGCACATGCCGGGGGAGCTGGCGAGCGATTGGGATTTGGATGAGCCGCTCTCCGCGCCGACGGCGAATACGCTGAACGATCGGGAAGTTTTAGTCTTGCCGCACTTCGGGCACGGGACTTTATCGTCCGCTGCGGTCATCGAACGGACGAGTTTTTCGAATCGTTCCGAGCAATTCTCGCAGGTGTATTCGTATATCGGCACAGCGAGATTCTCGCGAAGGCTTCGCCGGAATCAAATGGTCAGCCGTGACGGCACGTATGAGACCACGCGCGCGTTGGCCCAGTTGGCGTGATCGTTGGTGCTGCCGTCCCCGGCGTCGCTGACGATCAGGGTGAGCTTTCGCACGCCGGCGATCCGCAGCTTGATCAACTGCACGGGGTCGGTGCCTCGGATGATCGCGCTGCTGAAGATGCGTTTGCCGTCCGCATAAACTTTGTAGACGACCGATCCGCCGCCGCCGGTTTCGTCGTCGATGCCCAATTCAGCGGCGAACCATTTCTGTTTGCCGTCCAGGCGATAATCGATGCGCGATCCGGCGTGCGTGCCGAGCCCCCGGCCGTAACGTCGGCCGCGAATGCTCTGTGTCTGGCCGTCGTTGGGAAGACCTTCGCCGACGCTCCGATTTTTTTCCACCGGCCCCAAGCCGTTGCTCGCCGACGACCAGTTCAGCTCGTTGAGAAACGTCGTTCCGGTTAACGGAACGTGGGTCGGGACGGGCGCCGGCACGGGGGCGGGCGCCGGGTTCGAAAGCAGCGGCTGAAGCTCCGTGAAGAATCGCGACGCGATCTTGCGCTCGCCTGATTCGTTCGGATGCAGCCCGTCAAACGTATCGCGGTTGAGATCGAAGCCCGCCGACTGATCCACGAGGATCACGCGCGACTCACTGCGATTCTTCTGGTTCACCAGGTTCGGAATCGCATCGTTCAGCGCCGCGGTGGCCGACGGGTTCTGCTGATTCGGAATAATCTTGGAGAACAAAATGGTGACGTTCGGGTTGCCGATGCGCAGGCAATCGATGATCTGCCCCAGCTCGTTGATCGTGCTGGCGACGGATTGACCCTGAAGAATGTCGTTCGTGCCGACGTGCAGCAGGACGATGTCCGGGCGGAACGTACGCGCCCACTCCTCAGTCTTCGCCGCCAGCTCATCGGCGCGCCAACCGGTGTGGCCTTCATGATCCAGATCGAAGTTCGCATCGGCGGGCGCGCCGCCCAGCACGCCGCGCAAACTGCCGACGAAATCGATGTCGCGGAATCCGCTGCTTTGCAGCGAGTTCCAGAGGTAATATCGGTAGCTTTCGCGCGGCGCGAACTGCTCGGTGATCGAATCACCGAGCGGCATGATGCGGGTGGCCGAGAGGAATTGGCGAGGCTCCAGCGCCTCGACCCGAACCAATTCTGGGCCGATCGGTGCTATTCGATTTGAATCGGCCGACGAAACTCCATCGACCGGAACGGAAGACTGCATACGACCATCCTTGCCGGCACACATTGGCCGAACGTGACGCAAACAACGTTCCAGCCCCTCCAGCAGCTTCTCCCTCGCTGCACCCGCGACTTCCCTTCGCGACTCGATATTGTAGTACGGCCAAATCGTGCGCCCAGTCAACGAACTTTTCGCCAACCGACGCAACTGTCCGATAAGGGACCGTCAACAGTACGTAGTCACTGATTATATGGACGTGAAGAACTAGGCCGGGGACTGCAATCGCCCGTCGCGCCAGATGAATTGCAGGTTGGCGTGCGCGGTTTCGCCGCGCACGAAATTGAGAAGTGGCACGCCCAGCGCTTCGCGCCGCCAGCCGCGCATCACGTGCAGTTGTTCCAGCGCTGCGTGCGCTTGCGGATCTTGACTGGTGACGTGGCGCAGAAATTCGCCGATTTCCTGACGGCTGGTCGCCAGACCCGCGTCGACGGACCGCGCCGCGCAAAGCGCGCCGGCGGCGGCGAAGAGTGAATCGGCGCGGAAGCGTTCGGTGGGTGAAACCTCGGGGGCGCGCGGCGCCGGTCGCTGCGCCATCGGCGAGGCGAGCGCACGCTGTGTTGCGTCGACGATTGCCTGCCCGTGTTCGTTCTCGACCGGACGCGGCAAGCCGCGCACGCGATCGAGCTTCTCGATCTGCTTGATCGGCGAGCGCGCCATGTCGATCAGAATGTCGTCCTTCACCAGCGCCCGCGGCGGAACGTTCGCCTCGCGCGCGGCGGCGTTTCGCCAGATCGTCAGCTCGCGCAGCACCGCCATGCCCGCGCTGGATAGCGTCGCGGCGCCGCGCACGCGATGGTAATAGGTGTCGGGATTGAACCCGAACTGCGCCGGATCGCACATCTCCCGGCACTCGGCGATCGCCCATTCTTTGTGGCCGAGCGATTCGACGCGCTGGCGCAGCGCATCCCACAGCGCCGGCAGATATCGCACATCGTCGGCCGCATATCGAAGCTGAACCGGCGACAGCGGACGCTGATCCCAATGCGTGAACGTCAGGCCCTTTCCAAGCTTCACGCCGAAGTGTTCGAGCACCAGCTTGGAAAGCGCCACCGGATAAGCCAGTCCCGCGAAGCCCGCGGCGATCTGCGTGTCGACAACGTTTCGCGCGCCGCGTCCCCCGCCGAGTTGTCGGGCGACAGGTTCGACATCCTGCTCGCCGGCGTGGACGACCTTTTCGACCGATTCATCCGCCAGCAACTCCCAGAATTGCCGCAGATCCAGGCCCGCCATGGGATCGATCAGCATCACGTTTTCGGTTGTCGCGACCTGGATCACGCAAAGCAGCGGGTGATACGTGAGCTCGCCGATGAATTCGGTGTCGTAAGCGAAACTACCCGCCGATCGGAGCTCACCGATCAGCCGATCAAGCGCGGCTTGGTCAGTGATTAACGGCGCCGGTCCCGGCGCGATCATCGGATGATCGATCACGCGCGAATCATGGGCCATTAGATCTTCGGCGTGGGCCGAGTCGTGATTCCGCGATCGATGCGCCGATCGCCAGCTCGTCAGCCCGCCCGATTTGCGCGGCGATGAGTCTGCCGGTTGCGCGGCATGGCTCGCGGGAGCTTGCCCGTGCGGTGACTGCCGCGATTTTTCCGAATCTGAGCCCTGACGCATGATCCTGATTCGACCTTTGCAGAAACAGTTCGCGGCCTCGCGATCCCTCGCGCAAGCCAAGTGCTGGCCACGAGTATACGACGCGCATGTGGCGACAGCGACCATTCCACCTGTCAGAACTGTCACGGCATCGCGAAAATTTTGAATTCCGAAATCTTGTCATTACCGGGCTGACGCACGCTGAGGGGCCTTTTCGAGAGTAATCGGGCGATGGGAAAGTGCCGTAGCGCGTGGATGGCACTATGGTTGCTCCCATTTGGCAAAAGAGGTGGATGTGTCCGAACGGATTAGCAATTCAGGCGAAGATGCCAAACACTTTCCAAGCGTGCTGGTGGTCGAAGATGAGACTGTCGCACGCGTCGCCTTGGACAAGTTGCTCACGCGTTCCGGCTACCAGACGACCTCC
>JACMJD010000774.1 GCA_014380825.1 Phycisphaerae bacterium
GTGCGGAACCATTCCGTTGATCTGTATTCCGGACCATCGCACGTCGTGCAAAGCACGCGCGATGCGTTGCATCGCAGCGATCGGACCGCGCGAGACGATCATGCGATCGACGACCGACTGCATCGCGGCGCTTGCGATGTTGCCGCTCGGATCTTCGATCAACCACAGCAGCGGTTTCGCGAGCGAGTGCCCGCGGTGACCGGGTTTCCCTTCGCGCAGCGCGCTGATGATGCCCAGCTCCACGCAGCGCTCGGCCTCGCGCTCGAGGAGGAAATCCATCGCGCGATCGGCGAAGGGTTCGACGTCGTCAAACTCGAGCAGCTTCAAGTAATCGCCCCTTCGTTCGTCGGCGAGCAACCACCGTTCCGATGATCAGCGTCAGCGCCGTGATGACGCTGATGATCAATCCGCTGATCACCGACATCGGCCGATAGATCATTCGCACTTCGTTGTCTCCCGGCGGGACGGGAATCCCTCGGAAGAGGTAATTCGTTCGGTAGATCGGCAGCGGTTGCCACGCGTCGCTCGATCCGGACTTTCGATACGCCGCGGACCATCCCGGGAAGTACATTTCGCTGACCACGAGCAGGCGCGCCGCGGTTGTGCGCGTCCGCCAGGTTTGCTGGTTCGCGGAGTTGGCGATGCGCTGTGCGTCGGCGGGCGCTGCGAAGCCGATCCAGAGATCGCGCGCGGTGTCGGGCTTCAGGTCTTCTTCCACCAGCGCGATCTTCAGCGCGTCGAAGCCGCTGCTGCGCATTTCCTTCAGAACTTCGCGCGAGTCGCTTACCGGCTTGACGAACTCCGCAAACGTCGCCCGCGCGGTCGGATGTGGATTGCGCAGGATGTAGCAGAATTCGTCCTCATAAACGCGCGGCCAGGAAACGGGCGGGTTCCACGGATAGCCTTTTTGCTGAATCGCGTATTTCACGTTCAGCGGAATGAGCGCGCGATCGTAACCAGGTTGAATGCGATTCGAATTCAGCAGCGCGTACAGCACATCCGGATGTTTGGTGCTGACGAGATAATCCACGCACCGCCGCGGCTGAAGCGAGTTGCACGTGTTGATGTCTTCAATCCCGAACACCATCGTCCAACTGATCCCGAGGAACGGCCGCATCTGTGCGGGCGTGAGCATGTCGGTGCCGGGAAACACGGCGACGCGGAATGGTTCCGGATCATTCTTGAGGAAGGCCGCGGCGCCGGGAACGCCTTCGAAGTCTGATGCGGGACCGGTGACGTTGTACGTCCGCGCGAACGCGCCCAGATCCAATCCGATGAAGAGTGCGATCATCGCCAACCGCAACTTCGACGAGCGCAGCGGCGCGGCCAGCAATCCCGCGACGATCGCGCCAAGCACGAGCGGCACCACCGCGTTCCGGATTGGCCACTTGAGAGCGGTCTGCCACAGTAGTTTCGTTCGATCGTCGTAACCTTCGATCGATCGAACGTTAGCGAGGATCAGCGTCGATGCGATGGTCGCCAGGATTGCGACGCCCACGATCGCGGCGAGAGGATCGATTCGGCCGCGCTGCGATCGGATTCGATTGGCGCCGAACATCGCCAGCACGTTGATCGCGAATCCCACAACGCTGAGCGCGCGTGCGTTAGCGCGATATTGGCCGAGAACCGGAATCTTGTGTACGAGATGTGCGATCGGCAATCCGCCGATCGACGCGATCGCGAGCGTCGCTGCCAGTGCGACGAGGATCGCGATCAGTCGGCTGCGCTGATACGCCGCTTCCTCCGCACCCATTGATTCGCGTACACGCCGGCGGAGCGATCGCAGCTCGCCGATGCCGATGATTGCCAGTGCCAGCGGAAGCAGTCCGACGTACGCCATGCGCTCCCACGAAATCGGCGGGATGCGATAGTAGATGTCGCCGATCGATTGCAGCAGCGATGTTCCGACGCTGCCGTAGCCGTAGGGGAAGAGGTAGAGCAGCCAATCGGTGCCGACCAGCGAGTTGCTGACGAACATCTCGAACGGTGTCCCCGCCGCGCGCGGGGAGAACTTCGCCAGTTCGAACAGCGGCAGAATCTGAATCGCCGCCAGCAGTGCGCCGCCGATGTACATCACGCCCAGCGAAACGATTGGAAACAGCGCCGCGCGCCGATCGCGAAACAGGTTCTGAACCACGATCGTCAGCGCGTACGTGCCCAATGCGATCGCGGTGTATGTCGGGACCTGCGGATGACCGGCGAAGAGTTGAATCGCGACGACCAGCGCCGCCATCGACAACCGCCCCACCGTCGGCTTCTCCAGTGTTCGCTCGAACGCCCAGAACAGCCACGGCACCAGCGCGATCGTCGCCATCATGTACGAATGGATGACTTGCGAGGTCATGTATCCGCAGAACATGAACCCCAGCGCGCCGATCGCGCTGACGCATCGATCGAACCGCAGGATCCGTCCGAACGCGAACATGCCGACGCCGGCGATGCTGTAGCTGAGAATCGTTGTCAGCATCAGCGCGTGGATCGGCCGCATGAGATAAGCCAGCCAGTTCGGCGGATAGAACAGCGCGGTCTGGCCATCGCCCAGCAGCGGCATGCCGCCGCTGGTGTACGGATTCCACAGCGGCAGGTTGCCGGCGCGCACCAGGTCGACGATGGCTTTGTGATACGGATAGAAATAGTTCTGGTAATCGCTGATGTAGAACGCGCGATAGCCCAGCGTCTCGGGCAGGAAAATGAGGAACGGCAGGATCGCAATCGCGATCACGATCCACATGGATGAGCGATTGTCTGAGCGCGGCATAGTCCGAATCACCCGGACGAGCGGTCCGCGGCTATTACAATAGTAACGCCGCGGCCCGGTTTCATCGCGTCGGTGATTCGGGTATCTTTCTACGCCCACGGTTAGCGAGAGGAAAATGATGGAAAGCGACCAGATCGACAATAATATCGAGCAGAGCCAGGAATCGACCACGCCGGCCACGGTGGTTTCGCGCGATGATCTATCTCGCGTTCACGGCATCGCCAACGATCTGCTGCTGGCGCTGTCGGACGTCCCGGACGGCGACCTGGTCGGCGAGATCATTGCCAACGGCTTGAAGCTGCTGCGCGACAAGACCAATCGCGGGGACATGAAGCTGATCAACAAGAGCTACAAGGAA
>JACMJD010000775.1 GCA_014380825.1 Phycisphaerae bacterium
CGATCGATTTGTTTGCCGAGCCCGAAGGCAACGGCATCAGCGGATACGTGGCCGCGACCGGGCGCAGCGATATCTGCCCGGATGTCGAGCGCGATCCGCGATATGTGATGGGCCTCGATCTCGCCAAGAGCTCGCTGACCGTTCCGCTGCGATTGCACGATAAGACGATCGGCATCTTCAACATCGAATCGCGCCAGCGCGCCGCGTTCAATGAGGACGACCGGCAGTTCGCCGAGATCTTCGGCCGATACGTGGCGATCGCGCTGAACATTCTGGATCTGATGATCGTCGAGCGCGTCGGAACCGCGCACAAAGTCGCCGATGACGTGAGCGCCGAAGCGGCCGGGCCGCTGAACGATATCGCATCGGACGCGAACGCGCTGATGGACGATTACATCGGCCACGACGATCTGCGGAACAAATTGCAGACGATTCTGGATAACGTCGCGACGATCCGAAAATCCATGCGCCAGGCGGCCGAAGGTCCGAACACGATCCTTGGCGCCAAGGATGTGAAAGAAGCCGAGGATCCAATCCTTCGCGACGCCGAAGTTCTGGTGGCCGACGATGAGCCGAATATCCGCAACACGATCCGTGATGTGCTTCGCAAATATCACGCGAACGTGACGACCGCCAACACCGGCGCCGAGGCGATCAGGATTCTCGAGCAGGGGCGCGAGTTCGATCTGATCTTGAGCGACATCAAGATGCCCGACAAAACCGGCTACGACGTGTTCGAAGCCGCGCGCAAGAAAAGCCAGACGCTGCCGGTGATCTTGATGACCGGTTTCGGCTACGACCCAAACCACTGCATCGTCCGCGCCAGCCAGGAAGGTTTGCAGGCGGTGCTGTTCAAGCCGTTCAAGGTCGAACAATTGCTGGCGGAAGTTCGCAAGGCGATCCAATCTCAGCCCGTCAAACAACCTTAGACTCGAAAAAAAACATGACCCGGCAAATCGGCTGTTTCATCGTGACAGCGTTGCTCGCATCTCTTGCTGCACGCGCCGTTGGACAAACCATTCGACTTGAGGCCGAAGACGCTGAACTGATCGGCGTTCGAGCGATTCGTCCCGGCGACCCGACAACAGCGCCTGCCACCGTGCCAACGACGATGCCCGTGCGCGAAAAGTTTTCCGGGCGCGGCTTCGTCACGGGTTTTCAAACCAAGGCCGATCGACTCGTCTTCCATGTTCGCGATGCGAAGGCCGGGTTGTACTCGTTCAAGTTCGGCTACACCGCGCCCACCGGATTGAAGCAGTGCGAGATCGTGCTGAACAACGACCTGCGGCTGTACAGCCTGCTGCCGAAATCCGACGCGTCGTTCCGTCCGCACGCGGCGGGGCGCGTCGAGCTGGTCACGGGGGATAACACGCTGAGTTTCGAGCGCGGGTGGGCATATTACGATGTCGATTACATCGAGCTCGAACCCACTCCGCTCCCACCGGCACCGACGAAACCGCCGAACAAGCTGGTTGATCAGAAGGCGACGAAAGAAGCGCGCGATTTGTTCGCGATGCTTCTCGACCGCTACGGCAAGACGTGTCTATCCGGCGTGTACAGCGGTGAAGACGCGGAGTTCGTGAAGAACTCGACCGGCCAGATCCCCGCGATCATGGGCGGCGATCTGATGGACTATTCGCCATCCCGCGTCGAGCATGGCGTGGAAAAGCATAACACGACGAACGACCTGATCGCGCACGCGCGAGACGGGTATGTGCTCACAGTTTCCTGGCACTGGAACGCGCCCAGCGGCCTGCTCGACAAGATGATCACGGGCCCGGACGGGAAGGAAGTCGACGCGCGCTGGTACAAGGGTTTCAACACGAACGCGACGACGTTCGATGTCGCCGCGGCGCTGGCGGATGAGAAGTCGGACGACTATCGCCTGCTCGTTCGCGACATCGACGCGATTGCGGTGCAGCTTCAAAAATTCGCCGACGCAAAAGTGCCGATCCTCTGGCGGCCGCTGCATGAAGCGGAAGGAAAATGGTTCTGGTGGGGCGCGAAGGGCGGCGAGCCGTACGTGAAGCTCTGGCGGCTGATGCACGATCGGCTGACCAATCACCACCAATTGCACAACCTGATCTGGGTCTACACGGGCGGCCTGGATTACGCGTACTACCCGGGCGACGAGTTCGCCGACGTCGTCGGTGTCGATCTCTATCCGCCTGACGTGCGCGATCCGGGCAGCGAATTCTGGGACCTGATCCGCTCTCAATATTCCGACCGCAAGCTGCTCGCCCTCACCGAATTCGGCGGCGTCCCCGACATCGACCGCATGCGCCGCCACGGCGTGTACTGGTCCTACTTCAGCTCCTGGACCGGCCAGGCGGGGCCGCAGAAGATGAAGGTGGAGGAGTTGAAGAAGATCTACACTTCGGGGAATGTTCAGAATAGGAAATGACAAGGTGAAGGGGTGACACGGTGAAGGAGCTTCTCTTCTCAGCTTGTCACCTTGTCACCTTGTCACCTTGTCATTTCACAGGGTTCGACGTTTGCGACGCAACGTCATGCAGGCTAAAGCCTGCACGCCGAACAGGAGGGTGCTGGGTTCGGGGACTGCATTCAGGAAGCTCGCGGCGTAGGTTTCACCAAACTGATCGAGATGTTCCTCGACCAGCTTCAGTGAAAGCGAGTTCATTCCGTGATCGCTTCGATCGGTGCCGTCCAGATAGCTGATCGCGCGGGCCAGGGCACCGGACTGATTGTTGAAGTTGAAGTCGATCAGCGAGTAGTCGTCGAAATCGACGATGCCGTTGCCGTCGAAATCGCCGTTTTCCCAGCCGGTGCGGTTGTTGTTGAAGCCGTTGTCGATGTGCGAATAGTCGTCGAAGTCGATGATGCCGTTCAGATCCGTATCTCCCGGCGTCGCGACGATTCCGGTCACCACTAGCGTGAGCGGCCCGCGTGCGGTCGCGCCGAGCAGGTTCTCGTCTGAGAAATTCAGCGTGTACGTTTCGGTGAACGATCCGTTGTTCGCATCGGACATGCTGCTCGAGAACGTATTCAGCGAACCGGCCGACAGGTTCGAGAACGTGCCGACGTTCGCGCCGAGCGATGCGACATCGCCTGCGATAGCGAACGAATCGAGATCGAGCTTGGCGGTGAAACCAGAGGCGTCCGCGAGGTTCGCGATTGAAAAGCTACTCGACGCCTGGCCGAGGCCTTTGCCTTTGATGCCGAAGTTGATGGTGGCGACGCTGACCGATGAATCGGCCGCGAAGCTCGGCGTTGAGTGCGCGAGCACCGTCGTGCTGACCGGCGCGCTGAACGCGCCGTTGGCGACTGCTTCGCTCGAGCTGTTGACGCTCACCGTTCCGCTGCTCACGCCGGGCGCGGCGGTGGACAGATTCAACGCGTGATTGTTTCCCGAGGTCAGCGCGAGCTTGTCGGCGACGTTCGCCGACCCGCTCAATGATCCGGCGGACGTCACGGCGTATGTTAATCCGTCAGCGCCATTGCTGAACTGCACCGGCGCGCTGTTTGTTACCGTCACGTTTACCGGCACGCTCGCGCCGGTAATCACCGTGCTCGGTACGCTGCCGACCGCGACCGACATCTTCGCCGGTAATTGATAATCCGCGCCGACCGGCAGGTGATCGAGAATGCTGGACAGCGCGGCCAACGCCGCGGGCGATGCGCCGTTGCCCGTATTCAGCGGCGAACCGAGCACGTGCGATCCGTTATTGCCGAAGGTTTGATAGCTGTTCGGGATGTATGCCAGGCCGTTGCGGTCGTTGAGATTGTTGGTGATGAGTTGAAGGTCGAAGCGGCTGTCCATTCCGCCGCCGCCGTCAAAACCGGGCTGGCCGATCGCGGCGTCGTAAGGCGTTTGCGTGTGGATGTTCTTGAACGTCGAGCTGTCATTCCAGTTGCCCGGCTTGTTGATCGGGTCGTTGAATTTCGCGTTGCCGGCGCTGAGCAGTTCCTGATATCCGCTCTCGCTGCTGTTGAAGACGTTGAAATCGCCGACGTGAATGATGTTCTTGTTCGCGCCGAGCGCATCGGCGTTGTCGCGAACGGCGGTAGCTTCCGCCAGACGTCGCGCGGTGTCTCCGCTGCTGCTCTTGTAGTGCGAATTGTAAATGTAGAAATCCGCCTCGGGCCCGTATCCGACGAGGCTGAACTTGTGCCGCACCACCTGCCGCGCCAGGCTCGATGTGTTCACCGTCCCAAAGGCAGTTTCTTCCGTCAGAGTTACCTTAGCGCTGTTGTAGATGACGCCCTGCGTGCCGCTGCCGGATGATCCGCCGGCGATCGTTCCGTAGGAAAACGTCGTCGTGCCGTACATCGTGTTCAGCAGATTCGCATAGCCGATGCCGGTATTGCGGTTGACTTCGTACACTTCCTGCAAGCAGAGGATGTCGATCGGCTTTGCGATGCCCGTCGTCGGGCCGAGGTTGTTCGGATCGTTGAGCACCGCCGTGCCGATCGATCCGAGGATCGTCGACATTCCAGTGCGCGGGCCAGCGGTGCCGGCCGTAAAGTTCGTGGCGTTCATCGTCACGATCCGCAGTTGCGCGGAAGCGGACGACGCGGACAGAAGAAGACTGGCCGCAGCACAGGCGGCGAGGGAAACAGCTTTATGCACGGTGAGCAATCCTCCGAGGAATGACTGCCGGAGGATACCAAAACGCCGCGATCGTCGGAAGGTGTTTCGCGAACCGATCAGATGAGAAATGGGTGAAAACACGACTGATTCTGCGTCGTGTAACCGTTCTAACGTCCGCAGATCAACTACAGGCCCGAACCGCGCCCGGTTAACGCGCGTGCGAGTCTGCCGATGGGGATCGCCGAGCGAGACGTGATGGCCACCTGCTCGGGCTCCATCAGTTCCGCCGTCAGCTTTCGCGTGCTCTCCACCGGCGGTTTGCCGATCACCTGCGCGATCTGATTTACCTCACCCTTCTTGGCCGTGAGCTGAAGCTCCAGTTCGTCGATCTGCGATTCGATCGATTTGAATTCTTCCATGGCCGCGAGGTAAAGCTGTTCGCCTTCGCCCAACCATTCGCTGAAGTTCTTCATCTGCGCGGCTCCTGATACGGTGATTACAGAAACGGTACACCACGATTTGCGATGAGGCTGAGGAATCGCGTCGGTCGCGGCGCGTGGAACCCGAATCGTGCGCGAATCTGGCGAGCTTGCATCACCCGCGCCGCCGGTGCGTCGGTTGCCCGGCGGGCGGCACGTCCTATATCATCGCCGCCATGAAACGACGCATTTCCGCATTCGCTATTCCGATCCTGGTGCTGGGCACGTTCGCCTGGGTGTACGCGCAGACCGCGCCGGCAACCGCTCCCGCCGACACTGCCGGCGGCGAAAAGGTGGTCACCAAGTCCGGCCTGACGATTATCACGCTCCAGAAGGGTGCAGGAGCGCAAACCGGTGACACCGTGATTCTCCTTTACACCGGCAAGCTCACCGACGGCACGGTCTTCGACGCATCGAGCTTGCACAACAATGAGCCGATCAAAGTCAC
>JACMJD010000776.1 GCA_014380825.1 Phycisphaerae bacterium
ATCAGCGATGTCCGACCCGCTCGATCATGATGCCATGCAACGAATGCTGCGCGGCCAGCGGATTGCCGTTGTGGGTTTAAGCGACAACCCGTCGCGCGCCGCGCACCGGATTGCCCAATTCCTCCGATCGGATGGCCGCGAGGTCATTCCGGTCAATCCGAACTTCGATGAAGTTATGGGCGTGCGCTGTTACCCAACCGTCGCGAGCATTCCGGAGACGGTGGATGTCGTCGATGTCTTCCGCCGGAGCGAGTTCTGCGCTGACGTGGTCCGCGACGCGATCGACGCGAAAGCGAGCGGCGTCTGGTTGCAGAGCGGGATCATCAACACCGAGGCGCGACATCTCGCCGAGGAAGCGGGTCTCGGCTACGTCGAAGACCGCTGCCTGATGGTCGAAATCATGCACGCCAATTGACTTCCTGCAGGTCGTGTCAATGACGATCGCAACTCTCGGTCCAACCGCAGGTTGCTGCTGAGATGATTTTCGCCAATAGGATTTTTTAGGAAGTTTTGGGAAACGGCCCGTTTTTCCAGCGAGTTTGAGTTTCAAAGAGCCAGCCGGGCGCGCCACCACGCGCGTCCATCGATCTGGTCGCGCTGCGCGCGGCGCGGTCGTGACGCGCAGCGCAAGGGACGAAGGTGGCGTGCCCCCCGTTTTCTGTACCAGGTGTTGCGCAACGTTCTTAGCCTGTTCGGGCAAAGTCTCGGACAGGGAAGGAGAATGATTGTGATGAAGAAGAGTTACAAGCCCGAGCAGATCGTGCGGTTGCTGCAGGACGTCGAGGCGCAGCTGGCGGCGGGAGCGTCGCTGCGGGAGGTGGCCAAGCAGCTGGGGATCAATCCCGGCACGCTGAGCCGCTGGCAGCGCCGGTACGGCGGGGTGCAGGTGGACGAGGCGCGTCGGATGTTCGTGCTGGAGAAGGAGAACCTGCGGCTGAAGCGGATCGTGGCGGAGCTGGAGCTGGATAAGTCGATCCTGAAGGAAGCGCTCTCGGGAAAGTACTGACGCCGGGGCAGCGGCGAGGGATGGTTCGATCTGTGCAGCGGAAGTCGAAGGTGTCCGAGCGTGCGGCGTGCCGCTCGACCGGTCAGCCACGATCGACCCAGCGGTACAAAGCGCAACAGCGCAACGGCGAGCGGGTGTTGTGCGACCGGATGAGGGAGCTGGCGTTGCGCCACCCGCGATACGGTTACCGTCGGATCGGTGCGTTGCTGAGATCCGAAGGCTTCAAGGCGAACCAGAAGCGCGTGCATCGGCTGTGGCGAAAGGAAGGTCTGAAAGTGATTCAAACAAAGCAGCATAAACGGGGGCGAATCATCGACGGCAGCTCGGAGAACGCGTGTCATCGCCGGCGTGCCGAACGGATGGATCAGGTGTGGAGCTTCGACTTCTGTCACGATCGCACGGCAGACGGGAAGCCGTTGAATCTTCAGCGTGATCGATGAATACACGCGTCGGTGCCTGGCGATCCGCGTGTCGCGTCGGTTCACCGGCGGCGATGTGATCGCGACGCTCAAGGGATTGACGAAGCTGAACCAGGTGGCGCCGGATCACGTGCGTTGCGACAACGGCCCGGAGTTCGTGAGCGCCGCGATGCGTCGGTGGCTGAAGCGATCGGAGATCGGCGCGTTGTACATCGCGCCGGGCAGCCCGTGGGAGAACGCGTACGCCGAGTCGTATCACTCGCGACTGAGAGATGAGATGCTGAACCGCGAGGAGTTTCAGACGCTGTCGCAAGCGCAGGCGTTGCTGTCGAACTGGCGAACGGAGTACAACCACGAACGACCGCACGGGTCGCTGGGATATCAGTCGCCCGAGGCGTTCGCGACCGCGTGTCTTCGTCGTCTTGCTGAGCCGTGCTCCGCTACGCTCCGCCCGGCTCAGCACGACGACGAAGACAAAGGGAAGCGGCTAGTGGAAAGTGTTGCGCAGTAACTGGTACAGAAACCGGGGGCTGGTCAAGTACGGGGAGCTTCTTGAGGGCCCGATGGGAAGCAGATGCGGTGAGTGGCGATGAAATGCTCCGCAACGAAGCCGTTTGCCGTCATTGAGCGTGAAGCGTGTAAACCATGTTCCGAAAACGGTTTACGGCAGTTTGGAGAAGGTGGGGTGGCGCGATGCGCGATATCAATTTGGCGGAACGAACCCGTTCGGAGCGGGTTGGCGCGCGGAATGTGTCCGGCGGGTCGTCGTATGTACATTGAACGGGTGATGCTCGATATGTCGGACTCATCAGACACGGAGTTGCTCGACGCCTGGCGACGCTCGCGCGATCGCTCGGCGATGGATCGGCTCATCCGCCGGCACATCCATTTTGTGTATGGGGCGGCGAGACGCATCCTGCGCGATTCGAGCTGGGCGGAAGACGTGACGCAGGCGGTGTTGATGTTGCTGATCCAGAAATCACCACGCCTGCCGAGCGATCCGGCCATCGCGGTGTGGCTGCATCGCACGACGCGATACGCATGCGCGAACGCGCGCAAGATGCAGACCCGGCGAGCAATCCGCGAGCATCGCGTGGCGAACCAGCATGTCGAGTCCGCGAACATGGCAAATGAAATCGACAATCTCGCCGAACGCGACGAACGCGAACACCTGCTGCCGATGCTTGATGAAGCCATCACGCACCTGGGCGAGCGCGATCGCAGCGGCGTGATCCTGTGTTACTTCCAGCGGCGGACGTTCCGCGAGATCGGCGCGATGCTGGGCACCACCGAAGAGGCCGCGCGCAAGCGCGTCGGTCGCGCGGTCGAACGCATCCGCGAGTATTTCCTTGCGCGCGGCGTCGCGCCAAGCGGAATCAGCAGCGCGATGATCGTCGCGTGCCTGAGTGCACAGACCGAATGGCTCGCGCCATCAACGCTCATCGCCGCGACAACCAACCTGGCGACGGTGTCGCACATTGCAACGCTCGCTTATCCCTCGGCGCAGATCGCGCAGAAAGTGATGCACACGATGTTGATGTGGAAGGTGAAACTGGCAGCG
>JACMJD010000070.1 GCA_014380825.1 Phycisphaerae bacterium
GCTCAGCGTCAGGGCAACATGAAGCAGTCGCGCCAGATGATTGCCGACACCGAAGCGCTGGTCGACGCATCCCTCGCCACCCAGGGCAACAACGCCGTGCTGCACCAGCGCATGGGCCAGATCCTGTTCTTCCTGGCCGAGCTGTATCCAATGACGGTGGATCGTCCGTCGACCGAGCCGATGACCTCGATCTTCGTCGACAGCAGCAAGCTGACGCCGGAGGTGAAGGCGGCGTTCCAGAAGCGCTCCGAGTACTACACGCGCGCGTACGCCGAACTGGAACAGGCGACAAAGCTCGTCAAGCCGGAAGATCCGCAATACGCCGAAGTCTGCACCTTCTACGCCAAGCAGTTGGAACGTCCGTCGGGGATGGTGAAGATGGACATCACCCGCGAAGAGCTGGAAGCGACGGTCAAGAACGCGCACAAGCGCGCCGAAGAGGTCTATCGCGAAGTGATCAAGAACGCGCCCGCCGAGCGCCGCGTGCGCATTATGCTGGCGGAATTCATCGGGCGCGAAGCGAACCGCCGCGAAGAGGCCATCGCGATCCTCGCCGAGCCCACGCCGCCCAATCCGCGCTGGATCGGCGTGCGCGCGGCGCAGGCGAAGTACACCGAGATCGAGCTGCTGAACGCGCTGTGCGACCTGCGCCTGGGCGTGATCGAAAACAAGAACACGCCTGCCGACAAGCCCGCGCGCGACACGATGATTCAGCAGGTGCAGGCGGATTACGACAAGATGGTCGCGATGATCGGCGAGTCGTCGCCGCAGGCATTGCAGATCAAGGGTCGAATCCAGCTCACGAAAGGCGACGCCGTCGGTGCGGCGCAGACGTTCAACCGCGCGTTGAGCCTGTTCTCCAAGTCGATGGACGACCGCTACGCGCTTTACGAGCTTCAGTACTATCTCGCCCGCACGTATCTCGCGACGCAGCAGACCGGTGAAGCCAGGAAGCTGTTCCGCTCGATCGTCGCGATGAACCCGGCGCACGTTGGGGCGCGGTTGCAGCTTGCTGAGCTGCTGATGAGCGAGGGGAACATCAAGGGCACGCCGCCTCGCTTTGAGGACGGCGCCATCACGCAGATCGACGCCGCCGCGCCGCTGCTTCCGCCGAACAATCCGGTGATCGCGCGCCTGCGCCTGATCGCCGCCGATCGCTCCAAGGACACCAAGCGCTTCGACGAGATGTGGTCGAAGATTCCGGAAGGCACGGCAGTCGAACGATTCTCTAAAGCGAGCCTCGCCAATCAACTGAAGAAGCCGGAAGAATCGATCCGTTTGCTGGAGCTTGTCTGGGCGGAAAATCCCGGCAAGGCGGACGTCGCCACGCCGTTGTGGCAGCTCTACATGACCAAAGGCGACAAGGCCAAAGCCGAGTCGGTCGTAAAGGAAGCGGTCGCGAAGAATCCGGATAACGCCGGGTTGAAGCGTATGCTGGAGGCGACCGTCAATCCCGAGGGACTTCAGGAAGGACGCCTGAAGGACATCGAGGCGATTAAGGATGACCTTCAACGAAACCTCCTGCTGGCTGACTACTATCGCGCGACCGGCGACGAGCAGAAGGCGTTCGCGGCGTTGATCGAGGCGGAAAAACTTGCGCCGGACAACGGCCGCATCATGGCGGCGATGTTCGATCAGTACATCCGCCGCAAGGAATTCGATAAGGCGGGGCTGTATCTCGAGAAGCTCGCCAAGCGAAACGAAGACAATGCCGACGGTCAGATCTTCCGCATCCGATACGCGCTGGCGCAGGGCAAGTACCAGGAAGCGAACGATCAGGCGGTGAAGCTCACGCAAATCCGCGGCGAGTTTGCCCAGGCGTGGGTATTGCTCGGTCAAACGCTTCAGGCGCTAAGCCGCTTCGACGAAGCCATCAACTCGTACCAGCAGGCGCAGGAACGTCAGACCGGAAACTTCGACGCCATTCGCGGCCTGGTCGAAACGTACCTGGCGACCAATCGCCCGGGTAAGCGCAGCGATGAGGCGCTGGGACAAAAGGCCACCGATGCCCGCCAGTATCTGGAGCTGGGCCTGCGGTACTTCCCCAACACGCCGTACTTCAAAGACAACATGCTGCGCTGGGAGATCCTGTACGGCGATCCGCAGAAGGCGATCGAATCGCGCGCCGCTGCGGTCAAGGATCGCCCGGAATCCGAAGAGGCCTGGATGGACCTGGGCATGGTCTACCTGACCGCCGCCCAACCGAAGAAAGCCGAAGGCGCCACCGGCAGCACTCCGCCACCGCCGTCCGTTTCGGATGAGCAGGCCAAGCAATTCCTGATCAAGGCGCGCGACACATTTACGCAAGCGCTGGCCAAGTTCCCCGAGCAGGTTCGCTTCATGCAGTCGCTCGTCGAGACGCACCTCCTGCTTAAGGAAATCGACCAGGCGGAGAAGGTCATCACGACCTTCGTCGCGCAGGAGAAGTACAAGAATCTTCCGGACTCCACCGCAGCGCTGGCGGATTTCTACGAGCGCGCCAGCCTGCCAGACAAGGGCGAAAAGGTCCTGCGCGACGCGCTCGCGAAGACGCCGGACAACATCACATTTGAGCTTCGTCTGGCGAACCTCCTTCGCGGGCAGGGCAAAGTCGATGAGGCGTTGAAAGTCCTGGATGCCAATCCGGACGCGCCGTTGGTCGCGCGGTTCCGCGTCGAAACGCTCGTCCGCGCGAACCGTCTGGAAGACGCCAGCAAGTACATCGACACCCGCCTCGCCAAGGAGCCGAACTCCGATTTCTATCAGCGAATCCGGGCGAACGTCGACTTCTCGCTCGGCCGGCTCGACGCCGTGCGCGCCGCGGCCAAGAAGATCCTCGATGCCAATCCGAACGACCTCGACGGCCTCTATCTCCGCGCCCGCGCGACGATGGCCGATCCGAATGGCGACATCAACGCCGCGATCAACGACATGATCCGCGTCGTCAACATGGAGCCCAAGTCGGTCGACGCTCGCCTGCAACTCGCCGGCGCCTACTGGCGTCGCGGTGTGTTCGACGAAGCCGTTCGCGCCCTCGAAGCGGCCGTCGGTCTCACGCCGAACGACAAGACGCTTCGTCTGCAACTGCTTAACTACTACATCAGCAGCCGACCGGCGCGCTGGCTCGATGCCGAACAGTTCCTCAAGCAGACGCGCAGCATCCCGCAGTTCTCCAACGACGTCGACCTGATCCACGCCGAGGCCCAGATGTGGGTGGGGCGCAAGGATCCCTCCAAGGCGTTGAACCTGATCCGCGACGCGCTGAAGCAGAACCCCGAGAGCATCGCGTTCCTGCACACGTTCTTCGTGATCCTCAACGACAACAAGGATTACGGAACGCTGATCACCGAGACTGACAAGTCGCTCAAGGCCAAGCCGGACCTGTGGTGGGCGTATCAGTTCCGCGGGCTTGGGAAAATCGGGCGTAACGATCGCGCCGGTGGGCTGGCCGATCTGAAGACGGCGATGAACGGCGCGATCAAGGCGAATGACGCGGCCTCGGTTGAAGCAATCGCGCGCACGATCGCCGAGAAGCTCGGCATGCCCGCGGCGCGCGAGGCGCTCACGCCGCTGGCGGAAAAAGATCCGCACTGGCAGTTGGTGCTGGCGAACATGCTGTTCAACCCGGGCAACGACCCCGCCGGCGCGCTGCCGCTGGTCGAGAAAGTCCTCACGGTCGCCAACCTCCAGCGCGGCGATCTGGAAGTGGCCCTGAAGCTGGCGGGCGTGCTCTATATGAACACCTCGCCGCCCAATGTCGCCAAGGCCATCGAGTGCTATGAAAAGCTGCTGAAGGACGTCCCCAATGACACGAACGTGCTGAACAACCTGGCGTACCTGCTGCTCGAGCCGGGGCCGACCTACAACCCGACCAAGGCGCTCGTGCATAGTCAGCGCGTGCTGGATCTCACGATCGCACAGGACGATCAGGCATCGCTGCCGCTGGTCATGGATACACACGCCTGGGCATTGATCAACTCCGGCCGCGTCGATGACGGAATTGTGATGCTTCGCGACGCTTTGGCGAAAAAACGGTTCGTCGACGGCTTCTATCACCTGGGCGAGGCGTTCCTGCGGAAGCAGCCACCGGACCTGATCGAGGCGTATCGGGAATTCGACAACGGCCGGGTGTTCATCGAGGACGCGGTCCGGGCCCAGCAACCGGTCGATCCGAACATGAAGGCCAAAATTCAAGCAAGTTTGGACCGTGTGAAACAAATGAGAAAGTGAGAAGATGCAGGGGTGCGGATATCGAACGCCCGGAGGCGTTCGGCCGTACCACCCCCATAGGCCCTACGCGCGGTTCGGTCTGCATGCGTGTTGGCCTGAAAAGGGCCTTGTTGGTCACATTATTCCGACCAATACTGGCTTTCGGGGTAAACTTTGGAGCGCAGCATCTTCTAGTAAATAAGCGCCAAGTCGGTGGCAACTGTGATCGTGCCGAATTCGTAAGCAGAGCCGACTCGTGACGACCAACGGGTCAAAGTACGTTAGGTGTCTTCCGGCAGGCAGGAGTTAGAGCATATGACGACGTTGCCTCAGACGACAGGGATTCGACTTCCCCGGCCGATGAGCGCCCCAGGGCCCGGCGGTGGCGCATTGCTGGCCGGCCAGCACGCCGCACCACTAGCCGCTACGGGCATGTCCGCTGCCGACATCTGGCGCGTCCTGCGCGCCAACGCGCTGCTCATCATTGCCGGCCTCATGTTCTCCGGCTTGCTCGGCTTCGGGCTGAACTGGTATCTCGCCAGATATCACTCGCGCTTCACCGCCACCGGTTATGTCGCGGTCGAACCGCGCCGCGGCACGCAGCTGATCACCAACTCCGGAAACGAATATCAAGACTACACCGGGTTGCAGATCGAACAGCGCACGCAGGCAGGCCTGCTGAAGACCGAAGCGCTGTTCATGTCGGTGCTCCAGAATCAGAACCTCGGCATCCGCCAGACGAATTGGTTCAAGCAATTCGTCACGCTTCAAAAGGGCGCCGACGGGCTCAACAAAGAGGTCGCCGACATCGGCGCCGCGAAGATCGATCTGATGGATCGCTTCGAAGCCTCCGGCATCACTGATTCGAAGCTGATCAAGGTCGAGATGACCTGCCCGAATCCATCCGACTGCAAGCAGATCGTGATGGACGTTGTCTCGACGCATCTGGATCAACAGCGCCAGCTCACGCAGAGCAAGACGTTGGATCGAACGCAGTCGCTGACCAGCTTGAAGACGAAATACGAAATTCGCATTCGCGAACTGAGCGACAAGCAGAACAACCTGATGCTCCGACTTCAGATGGGCTCGGTTGGCAATCCCACCGCGCGTTACACTACGACCGACTTGGAACTCCAGTCGGCTATGAGCAAGACGATCGAACTCCAGGCGAACGCCGCCGCGGCCAAGGGTCAATACGAGACGATCGCCAACCAGATGCAGCAGGGCATTGATCCGCCGACGGTGAACGAAATCGTCGAGCGTGATCCGACCGTCATGAGCTACAAGGACCAGATCGTCCGGCTGGACGTCGAGATTCGCGCCGCCTCGCAGGCGGGACGCGATTCGCGAATGATCCGCGAGATGCAGCTTCGGCGCGACGGTTTCGATGAAGAGCTTCGCAACCTCAAGCAGGAAAAAACGGTCTCGGCGCGCAACGCGCTCCTGTCGCAGGCGCAGGCCGGCGCGCAGGCTACGCAGGATTCGGTCGACGTTGCCACCAAGAAGATCGATCAGCTCAAGGGCGTGTTGGGCGACCTGGCGATCGCGATGAGCGATTACCTGTCCGTCCTGGAAGAGCTGACCCTGACCCGCGCCGCCGCCAAGGAAGTGCGCGATCAGCTTGATACCCTCAGCGCGTCAACAGCGCAGATGCAAGTCGACTGGGCACAGCGCCCGGAAACGCCAATCCTCCCGAGCTTCCCGAAGCTCGCGATCACCTTGCTCGTCACGGTCATGCTTGGCATGGGCGTGTGCCTGGGTATTGCGTTCACGCGTGAGATGCTCGACACCTCCGTCCGCTCGCCACGCGATATCGCTCGCGTCGGACAGATGAACCTGCTGGGCATGATCCCGCACGAAGACGATGATCCGCAATCGGCCGGCATCCCGCTGCCGACCGTGATCTTCCAGGCTCCGACGTCGATCATGGCCGAGCAGTATCGGCAAGTGCGCACGCGGTTGCAGCATGCGGCCTCGCTCGATACCACACGATCGATCCTGATCACCAGCCCCGGCCCGCAGGACGGCAAGACGACCGTCGCCTGCAACCTCGCCGCCGGTCTGGCGCTGAACGGCCGAAAGATCCTGCTGGTCGACGCCAACTTCCGCCGGCCGGAACTCAACAAGATCTTCAACGTCCCCAACGACGTCGGCTTCAGCAACGCGCTGGCGACGACGGACAACTTCGAGGGCGCGATCCGCAGCTCGCAGGTCCCGAACCTCGACGTGATGACCACCGGCCCGCGCCCGGCGAACCCGGCGGAACTGCTGGAGAGCCAGCTCTTCAGCGACTTCATCGACCGCGCGTTGGAAGAATACGACCACGTGATCTTCGACACCGCCCCGATGCTGCTCGCCGCCGAAAGCGCCGCCATGGCGCCGCGCGTCGACGGCGTGGTCAGCGTGGTGAAGGCCGCCAGCAACAGCCGCGGTCTCCTGCAGCGTCTCCGCGACGGTCTGCGTCAGCTCAAGGCCGA
>JACMJD010000777.1 GCA_014380825.1 Phycisphaerae bacterium
ACATCACGCCGGGCATGCGCTCCATCTTGCGGATGCCTTCGAGGTTCGTCTTGATCTTGGTGCGCTCGCGGTCGAGCGTGGCTTTCATCTTCTTCGAGTACGTTTCGATCTGACCGGTTTCCCAGAGCTTTTCGAGTTCTTCCAGACGGTTCAGGCGAGCACGAATCGTGCGGAAGTTCGTGAGGGTTCCACCGAGCCAGCGTTCGGAAACATAATGCATGCCGCAGCGGCGCGATTCTTCTTCCACGGCGTGGCGCGCCTGGCGCTTGGTGCCGACAAAGAGAATATCTTTTCCAGCGGCGACGGTCTGACCGACCAGGCGCTTGGCGCGGAGAAGACCTTTCACGGTCTCCTTCACGTCGATGATGTGGATCATGTTGCGCTTGCCGTGAATGTACGGCTGCATCTTCGGGTTCCAGCGCGAGACGCGATGACCGAAGTGAACGCCCGCATCGACGAGCGATTTAACTAATTCCGCCTGATTCGTTGCCATGATACGCCTTGCTCCAGACACAAAAAGTACAGCGAACAACTGGTCCGTGGCTCCAATGCGAGAGACCAATTTCGCCAGCCCGTGCGAAAGCTGCGACGGCCAAGACACGCCGCTCACGCCATAAGGCTTGAGATCGTGAAACGCGAAGTTTTGAAACAACAAGACCCGCTGCGCGGCGCTGATCCCTCCGGAGCGTCGCACATCAGGTAAGGTCCTTGGCGAACCGAGCCGCGAAATGTACACCACGATCGGCCGCGATTCAAGCGAACTAGGGCAGTTCTAACAAGTACTTTAAGTAGGTTACGGTAATTTTCGTTTCCCGGCAGGGCCGCTTCCATTACTATCTGCGGCGGCGCTACCGCGCCGGCACGCAGAATCTGGCACCCATTGTGGTTGAAAAGGACGAGGTATTTGATGAATTTCGCTGCTCGCCGGGGATTTTGTGTTGTAATCGCCGGAGTGGCTACAGCGCTTGCGGGCGCTGACGCCGCATTCGCGTGCGACGGGCATATATGCACACCCGACTCATGCTTCCTAACCACCGGTCAGCCGTCCAGCGGTGATCCGCACAGCCCACCGGGTTTGAGCAGCTTTCCGATCGCGCAAAACATGACTTTGATGTCCCAGATGCCGTTGGCATCAATCGGCGGGGGGACTGCCGGCGCGAGTTTGTACGGCTGGGTCGATCCGCTCACGAAGCGCGAATACGCGCTCATGGGTCGCACGAATGGAACCGCCATCGTCGACATCACCAACCCGCGAGCGCCGAAATATGTCGCCAACATCCCTTCGGCCGGCAGCAATACGACTTGGCGCGAACCGAAGGTCTATCAGAACACCGTCTACATCGGCGTTGACGGCGGCACGCATCGAATGCAATACGCGGACCTCACGCAGGTCCGTAACTACACAGGTACGACGCTCACGCTGAACTCCGCGACGTTCAACGGCCAGTACCAGAACTCGACCGGCTCACTGGTGTTCGTAAACAACATTCACACGATTCAGGTCAACAAGGACTCGGGCTACCTTTACCTCTCGGGCACCAGTCTTAACAGCGGTGCCCCGCTGATGGTGAACGTGAACAACCCAAACACTCCCGTCGCTGCCGGCGCGGTGACGAATTCCGATGGCTATTCGCACGAAGCGCAGGTCGTGACCTATCACGGACCGGATGCAACCTACCAGGGCCGCGAGATCATGCTTACCTCGAACGGCAAACAAGGAGCAACGTCCGACACGTTCAGCATCGTCGATGTCACGAACAAGGCCTCGACGCAGCGACTGTCCACCAAAACCTACGCGAACGCAGGCTACGCTCATCAAGGCTGGCTGACCGAAGATCATCGCTACTTCTTCATGAACGATGAGCTCGACGAGACTGGGGGCCTTACGGACGGCAAGACACGCACGCACCTGTGGGACGTAGCGGATTTGAACAACCCCGTCTATCGCGGCTTTCGGGATCTTCCCACGTCGTCAGTCGACCACAATATGTACGTGAAGGATGGCTTCCTCTTCGAGACGAACTACACGACCGGCCTGCGCATGTTCAAGATCGGCGATCTCGCCTCGACCAACAGCGCTGATTGGCTTACCGAGGTCGCGTATTACGACACTTACGCGCCCAACGATAATGCGACGTTCAACGGCGCTTGGAACAACTATCCGTACTTCCCCAGCGGCAATATCGCGATCAGCGACATTAACGGCGGCTTGTTCGTCGTGCAGCCCAACGTCAGCGGCTGGGCGTTGAACCCATGGGATCCGCGCGGCGGTGGGAACGGCGGTCTTCCCTCGCAATCGCCCGAGCCGACATCGGTTGCGGCGTTGATCGGTGCTGGATTGGTCGGAATGTCTCGTCGCCGCCGCTAAAGCAGCCCTTCTTTTTGACCTTTTCACCTGCTTCCGACCGATAAATAGAGCATGAGCTCAATCGTCGCCGCCGTTGCATCGGAGCAGGTTTCGACCCGCACTCGCCGACAGCTTCCAACCGTCTCCGCCGACGCGATCGCCGAACACGCACGGCGGCCCTCGACGCGCAGGCGTCTGATCGAGGCGCTGGAATCGATTGAAAACGACGACTGCGACCTCGGACGAATCTCGCGTTTCAAGCAAACGATGAGCGAAGGCGAAGCCCACTCGGATCTTCTCGACAACGCCACCATCGCGCACGCGGCAGCAGAGTTGATCAAACCGCGCCGCGCATTGGAAATCGGCGTGCGACGCGGATTCACATCGTGCGCGATCGTCGCCGGCGAGATCGACGTCGAGCTTCACATGATGGATTCCTGGCGCCCGATCTATTCCGAGCGGCCAAATCCGGGGCCGGTTCTTGTGCGCCAGCAGCTGTTAGCCGCCGGTCATCGCGGCCGTCCGGTGTTTCATCAGGGAAACAGCCACGAACTCATGCCGCGGCTTTTTGCGGTCGACCCGAATCTTCAGTTCGACATCATCGTCGTAGACGGTGATCACACCGAATCCGGCGCCGATCAGGACTTGCGCGAGACCTTCCCCCGCATCGCCCGCGGCGGCGTGGTGATCTTCGACGATCTCATGCACCCGTCACATCGCTATCTGCTCGATGTCTGGCGCCGTTGGACGAAAAAGCTGGCGAACGAGTTCAGCTTCGCCGAATACCTCGACGACGGCCTCGGCGTGGGCTGGGCCGTGCGACGCTGAAGCACGCATCATTTCATTCGCGTAATCGACTCCCCGGCTAGTCGTGAATCATCCGATTCTTCGCGCGCCTACCGTTATTTATTGCTTCCGCTGCACTCGCGAAATCTTCGGGTAGCTTCGCCCCTTCCAAAGTCGCCGAACTTTCGCATAATGCAACGCTTGACAGATCGAACGATTCTGCTGTTCTTTGAGTTGAGGGAAACACGCACATGGGTCCGACGAACGTCGCCCTGGTGAGATATTTTCACGCCGATCAGGAAATGCGCGAGGCGCAGGAACGCCTGGA
>JACMJD010000778.1 GCA_014380825.1 Phycisphaerae bacterium
CACGGGATCCTGCGCCTGGGCTGAATGAGTACATTGGGCTACGCCGCGGGGTAGCGCAGGTACTCCGAAGCGCAGCCGCAGGATCGGTCGGTCTGTTCAATCTCACTCACTCGAATCATCCGGCGCGCGCAAGAAAAACCCCGCGTCGTATGCGACGCGGGGCTCTTGTCCTCAAACATGTGATGGAACTCATCCGATGACGATATCACCGCTCACCGAGCCATCGATCGTTTGCGTGCCGATGCGCTTGGCGCGGACGGTGGCGCCCTCGTTGACGTTGCCGTGGACGATCAATGTGGCAATCTGATCGGCGGCACGAAGCAATGCACCGCTGAGGATGTTGCCGTTGATCGTCACCGTGCCGATGTCATTGCTGGAAGAGAGACTGGGCGAACCCAGATCGGTGCCGACCAGGATGCTGTCGATCTTGGTGGCCGCGGAAATTCGACCGAACAGGGCGCGCTTGGTGGTGATCGACCCGATGCGGCCTTCGCCGCCCTGCACGTCGATCTGCGTGCTGCCCTTAATGTTGCCCGCAACCAGTTGTTTCAGCAGGCCGCTGACGCTGACGGTGGTGTTCTGGATATCTTTTCCCGACTGCAGGAGCGAGATCGTTCCGGCCGTCAGGTCCAAGCCGTCGATGTTTTCCGATGTGATCATCTTGCCGATGTTCTCCGCGAAGCTGATTCGCATCGCGGGGCGATCCGTGAGCGGGTCAAGCACGCCGGGACGTCCGAAGATGCGATACGCGGAGAGCGTGTTCAGATCGCGCGAGCCGGTGATCGTCGAATCCTCAATCGTGCCGGCAGTCGAGGTGTCCTTGTTCTTCGGGTTGGTTCCGGTCGTGCCGAGGAACTTGTGCAAGTCGTTGTAACGAGCGAGCTGTCGTCCGCTGAACGGATCGAACGTGAGCGATTCGCTCTGGCGAACGGTGATGCTGTAGGAGCGCGTGTCGATAATCTTTCCCGTGCCGCGGGCGACCAGGTGATCGACCGTCGCGCCGCCGTCCACATCCGTTAAGCGGATGCCGTAACCGTCGGTATCGATGCCGCCGAACGTACCGGAACCGTTGAGCAGGAATTCGCTGTCGATGGTCCCGAATCCACCCTTGATGCCCACGTTGCCGATGCTGTCGCCGCCGATGAGCGCGCCGATGATTCCACCGTTACCCTCCAGCGTGATGTCGCCGATGTTCGGGATGATTGCCGGGAAGAAGAAGCTGGTTGAGCCTGGGAACACGAACGCACGCGGCAATTCCAGCGTGTCGGTCAAGCGGGCGACCATGATGTCGGCATCGATAATCGAGCCGTTGATCAACTTGATCTCGCCGATGCCCGCGACGCCGGGCAGGCCGTTGGCGCCAGGAAGGATCGAGTTCTGTGACGCCACGATGTCGCCGCAGATGTCGGAATTCAACCCTTGGTTACGGATGCTGGCGATAACGCCGCCGGCGTAGAGGCCGGACAGCGCAAACTCGCCCGAGCCGCTTGGGGCGAGCAGCTCGCCGATGTTCACGTTCAGGATGCTGTTGGTCGTGGAGATCGGTGCGACGATGCCTTCGATGATGCTTGTATCGTCCGCGCCATCGGAGTTGGCCGTCGCCTCGCCGATCGTCGAGCTGCTGAAGACGTTGCCCAGCGCGCCGCGAGCGCGGATCACCTGGATCGGGCCCGCGACGTTGATCAGCGTCCGCTGTCCCTTGAACGGGAAGACGTCGCGAACCACATCCACGCCTTCGATCTTGGCCCCCGTCTTCGACATCGCCACGCCAAGGTTATTGCCCTGGATCACACCGGCAGACTGGGCGGTGATGTTGACGATCTCGCCGCTGGTGCGGTTGTTGAGCGAGTTGATGTTCGTGCCGTCGACGGAGAACACGCTGATCGGCGCGCGGCCCTTCATCTCCAGCGTGGACAACTGCGACGTTGTGCTGGTGGTGACGAAGTCGCGGGCGCTGATGGGGTTGCCGTTCACATCAAGGCTCTGCGTGATGAAGGTAACGGGCGAACCGGTGTTGTTGATGGCGATCACGCCGATCTCGGCGCCACCGCTTTTGACGTTACCAGTATCGATAAGAATGCCTGACGCCTGCTCCACGCCATTCACCGTTCTCACCGCGTTGATCGCGACGAAAGTGAGAACAGAACCGCCCTTGTCGCGAATGCCGTACGTTTGCACGGTAAGCCCGACCTCATTGAAGTCGTCTTGACCGTTCGGGATGATCGGCGTGGGGGTGAGCTTGACTGAGGTGCCCGAGTCATCGGTATACCGGAACGGCACGCCCGGCGAGATGCGCGTGAAGTCGAGCGATCCACCGCCAAAGAATCGATCGCGGAAGGTCGCGCCTTGCGAGCGGATGTACTTGACGTTGCCGCCGGTGCCAGTGGTGATTGCCGGGCCACCGGCCTCGAGCGTGCCCAGGCTGGTGCGGGCATCGATCAGGTCGACGAACCCGTCGTTTCCGATGTTGTCCGCATTCGCCGCGATGCGCGGGGCGAAGTTGACCGTGCTGATCAGATCTGCGCGAACGGTCCCGATCCCGCGATCGGCCAGCAGGTTGCCGGCGAAGATCGCGCCGGCGTCGACCAACTGATAGTCAAAGCCGATGGAGTTGGCCGTGTTGAACGTGCCGGCGAACGGCGTGACGAAGCTGAGGTTGACCGCCAGCACCTGCGTGGCGTTGTCCGTTCCGCGGGCGCGGAGCAGTCCGACCGTGCCTTTCGGCACGCGCAGGTCGGGAGCGAACACGGGCTCGTTGTTTCGAAGGATGCCGATCGAGTCGGATTCGATCGCGCGCAGATTGCCGCGCGTCACGGTGTACGGCATCGCGCCAGAGAAGATGGTGCCTCCGACGCTGCCACCACCGCCTCCACCTCCGCCGCCGGTGCCGGTTGTGACCAGCGCGCCCAGGTCGCCGTTTGCAACCGTGAAGCTCGCGAATGATCCGGCGAAGAAGTCGTCGGGGTTCAGAAAGTCAGTCGTTCCGATATTGCTGCTGGCGACAATCCCGCCCAGCGTAACGTCTGCGACGCGATCGATCGTCAACACGTACGGGTTCGGCCCGCCGATGCTGCTGACCGATTCGCCGCCGTCGAGCACACCGTTGAAATTGATATCGCCGGAGTTCGCAATCGCGAACTTGTAGACGCCCGGGCGATCAGCGGTGAATCGGAACGGAGCGCCTGTCGTCGTTTCAAGATCGTTGTTGCTGTAATCGGACGCGATGATTCGGCCGTCCGGATCATAGACGCCGACATTGGCCAACAAGCCCGTCAGTTGGATCTGAACATTCTGGCCGGCGAGCAGGCCCATGGCGTAGTAATCGACGTCATCGTCGACGTCGTCGTTTCCGTTCAAGCCGCCGGAGACTTCCGCCAGGACTCGGCCGCCGAAGGTCGAGCTGCGCGCCGTGCCGATGTATTGCGCGGTGGCAAGCGTGTCGTTGTTGAAGATCGGGTTATCGCCCAGGCTGGGCGCAGCCTGGCGCGGATCGGAGGAGAACTCGTCGCCTTCGAAGAAACTTTGACTGTTCTCGCGCGGAGTACCGCGCACTTCGACCTCCGGGATCGCCGTGCCGGGACCGATGAAGTTCGGATCCGCGGTGACTGTGGCTTCGCCGAGGAACGAATCCTTCGTCATCACCTGCCCGAGCCGGCCGCGCACGCGCAGATCGAACCCGGTCTTGAAATCGACTTTTTCCAGATCGCTGTCATCGATCGCGTCGGTGCCGATCGAGCCGATCGTGACGAGGTTGCGCAGGTCGCCGCCCACCTCGAAGTTACGGGGAACGGTCGGCGCGCTCAGGTAATCGATGCCGCGGGCATCGCCGGTCCAGATCTGGCCGGCATAGAACAGGTTGCATGATCCGGTGATGTTCACGCGCCCGATGATCGTTCCGCCCAGCAGAATCTGACCGACATCCACGCCCGGCGCGGTGGACAGGCCCGCATCGAGCTTGCCCTTGGGCGTGCGCGGGCGCACGCCGAAATTTTTCTTGAGCGGCTGGCTTATGATCGCGATATCTTCCTCTTCGGTGATCGCGTCGATCGTGTCGCCCGTGCGGGCGCCAAAGAGCACGGCGCCGCTGGCGCTGGCGGGGGTCACGGTGTCGTCGTCGCCGGTGTCGGCGTTGACGATATTGAAGCTGCCGGCAGCGCCGCCGAACGGCATCATCGGACGATCGGGATTGCCGCCACCGGTGGTCTGCGCCGGGACCTGTGCGATCGAGATCGACGAGTTTATGTCCGCCTGCGCGATGTAAATCGAATAGAGATATGCGCCCGGTAGGAAAGTGTTAGGCGCCGCCAACGGATTCTGCTGCATTGGCTTGACCATGTCCGTCAGGATGTTGCTCGTCTCGCTGAGCGGCAAATCATTATCGGTGGCGGCCACCCATAGTCCGATCAGCTCCACCGTGATGTTGCCCCGCAACGAGACGCGAATCGTGTTCTGATCGCCGTCGAGGAATTCCTCGAAGCTGGACTGTCCGTCGCCGGGACCGACCATCGTTGTGAGCAACTGACGTTTCTCCAGCGATTCGATCGGAGCGCAATGGCGCACGGCGGCGTGCAGCGATCGCTTGGCGAGCGCTCGCGCTTTGCGCGACACGTTTGATCGGAGAGCGGACGAAAAGGAGGGGCGTCGGAAGAACATATTTGGAACCTCCACAGATCAAACCTCGCCCGAACCAACGGCAGCAGCGGCGTCGGATGGGGAGGAAGACTGAATCAAATTTAGAGGGCGGGACACGGAATCCACGATCGTAAGTCCTCGGGCCGTGCGCAAACCAAAGATCAACACGCGCCAAAGATCAATACCCGAAGGTGTGCGCGCACAGGATCGAAAGTCGGCTCACCCCAGACTAAAAAACGCGAATCATGGTCTCCGGACGCGTCGGTGCCACGTCTATGTTGCTAGGCTCCGTCTCAAGGTGTCCAGTCTGCACCGACGGCATGTCCACCCTTTGGCGGACTGCGGGGCAAAGTGTACCGGTTTGCGAGTTGCACTGTCAATCAGATACCGGCCGCCCGACAAGGAAACACCGACCGGTCACAGGCGACTGATCCGCACGATTTGATCAATCTCGCTTCGGAGACAGGTTAGACCTCAGCCGAATCCAGCACTTCATCGATAATCGGATGCATCCTGACGAATTCCGCCAGTAATCGCTCGACGTCCTGCTTCACGGTCGCCGTCGCCGGAATCCAACCCTGCATCCACGTTAGTGGCCCGTAATCCACGCGCGCGTTGGGCCAAGCTGCTTTCACCTTCCCAAACCGCGCGCGGAAAGTCGCTGCCAAGTCGGTGCTCCTGCGAATCTGATAGCCCTTAAGCTCCCGCAGTTTGAGCGCGTGAATGTTGTATGAGATTCGACCTGAACGATCGAATTTCTCATCCACCCACACCGAAAAGAAAATCCCCGATGTGTTCGGAACGACGTTCATTTGGTCGTTCGTCCAGTTCGCCTTCTGAAGTTTGATGACGGCCGACCCCTTGTACGCCCCGACTTTGCAGACGAGCTGATGATCGGCCAAGAGTTTCTTACCCAGGTCGCGCTGGATCTTTCGGAAGGTGGCGAGCGATTGCTTGATCATGCAAAGTCAACTCATCGCGTTGGCCCGCAGTCGCGTCAATCGTTCCGGCTCGTCGCGCTTCAGCCATTCATCGGGACTGAGCAACTCGTACGCCTCGGCGAAGTAAGGTCTGGCTTCATTCACTTTGCCTTGGGCCAGCAGACATTCGGCGATTTCTTCGCAGACGTAGCCGTCGGGTTCGTTTTTAACTTCGGCGTCGTCGTGCAGCGCTCGTTGGATCGAGAGTGCGCGATCGAGATCGCCCAACGCACGCAGCGTTTTGCCGACCGAATAGTGCGCGATCCGCAGCGGCTTCGGGCGCTTGGCGTCTTCGTAGAACGTCACCGTTTTCTTGAAGATCTCCAAGGCCTCGGCGTATCGCTGCTGGCCGTAATGGATCCAGCCGATGTTGTTGTAGAGCGATCCGAGCCAGCCGCGCGCGCGATCGTCCTTGCTCGCCTCGGCCAGCTGCATCGCTTTGAAATTCCAGGCGAGCTGTTTCGCCGGATCAGGCTCGGCGATCGCCAGCATGTGGATCGCATCGACGGCGTAGAAATCCAACCCATGTTCGATAGCAGCGTTCATCGCATCCATGAACAGCGGCATCGCCCGCTCGCGCTGCTTTGATGAATTGAAAGCCCGGCCTCGCTCGAGCAGATATTGAACACGGACGAGATGCTCGTCCGGCCGCATGCGCCGCTCGACGTCATCCAGCGTGGCGTGGGCGTCATCGAACTTCTGCTGCAAGCCTTGCGTGCGCGCGATTTGGGTCAGAAGCTCCAACTCTTGCGATGTGTCGCCAGCGGATTTGAACTCGACGAGTCGCTGGCGGAAAGCCTGTTCCGTGCCGGCGGGGTCGTTGAAGTTCCACAATTTGTCGAAGTCGGCCATGTTCACATTGTGCAATATGCGCAATAGTCGGTACAGTTGCTCGGATTGATCGGCGTGCGCTTTACCCGTCGCGATGGCGTCCCTACGCTCTGCGAGCGTGCGTAACGATCAGGCCACCGCCCTGTCTCCAATTTCCGCCGAACCGATCGACAAACATCAGCGCCGCTACATCACCGCCGCGCTGATGCTGGTGATGGTGCTGGCTTCGATGGAGATGACCGTCACCAGCACCGCCATGCCCACAATCATCGGGGACCTGCACGGGCTGGAACATTACTCCTGGGTCGCATCGATCTACCTGCTGGCGATGACCGTCACGATGCCGCTTTATGGTCGCCTGGCCGATGCGCTGGGCCGCAAGCGCGTGATCGTGTTTTCGATCGTGCTGTTCCTGGTGGCCTCAGTGCTTTGTTCGTTCGCACAGACGATGATGCAGCTTGTGGTCTATCGTGGCATCCAAGGTCTGGCCGCCGGTGGGATCATGCCGATCGTGCTGACGATCCTGGGCGATATTTTCACGCTCCAGGAGCGCGCGCGAATTCAAGGATTGTTCAGCTCGATCTGGGGAACCGCAGCGCTGGCCGGCCCGGCGCTGGGGGCGTTTCTGGTCCATCATTTAGGGTGGCGATCGATCTTCTTCGTCAACCTCCCGTTCGGCCTGCTGGGGCTGGGCATGTTGATGTGGGCGTATCACGATCGCGAGAAACCGCATTCGACCGACTTGGATCTGCCGGGCGTGACGACGCTGGCGATCGGATGTCTCGCCGCGCTGTTGCTCGTATCGCGCCTCGGTCCGGGCGGATGGGGCTGGCCGATGAGCATCGCGCTGCTTGCCGTGTCGATCATGTCGCTGACGTATTTCGTGTGGCACGAACGACGCGCGAAGAATCCGGTGATCCCCGCGGAATTCCTGCGACATCGCGCGATCGGCCCGGCCATCGCCGCGACGTTTATCTTCGGCATCAGCTTCCTCAGCCTCGACACCTACGTGCCGCTGTACGTGCAAGGCGGACTCGGTGGCGGCGCCGCGGCTGCGGCGGGCGTGGTCACACCCATCATGCTCACCTGGGCGCTGAGCGGACTGGTAGCCGCCCCGCTAGTGGTGCGCTGGGGATTTCGAAAAACCGCGCTGTTAGGAACAGCGTTGATCGCGATCGGCTTCATCGGCCTGTTTATCGGCGCCATCTTCCACGCCCCGCAATGGTTGCTGACGATCATCCTGCTGCTCACCGGCGCCGGCTTCGGCCCCGCGAGCATGAGCTACATTCTCGCCGCACAGGATGCCGTAACCTGGCAACAACGCGGCGGCGTGACCGGCACGATCAGCTTTTTCCGATCGATCGGCGGCTCACTGGGCGTCGGCCTGATGGGCGCACTGTTCAACATTCTGGCCGCGCGCGATCTGGAAACATTCCGCGCCGCCGGCATCTCGCCATCCGAGCTGCTCGATCCGCGCAAGCTCGAAGCACTCTCGCCGCAGAACCTGGCCAGCGTGCAGCACACGATCGCCGCGAGTTCGACCTGGGTCTTCGGCGCGATGGTGATCGTCGCGCTGATCGGCATCGTCGTGACCACGTTGATGCCGAGCAAAAGCAAGCCGGATCACGAGATCAAGAGTTCCGAAAGCCTCGAAGCAATGGCGGTGTAACCGTGGCCAGTTGCACGCTCTGATTCAACCAATTTTTCCCGGCGCAGACTAAGATGTGGACATGGCGAGAGCTGCAATCCCTGCTCGCGGACTGCTGGAAGCGAATCACTTTTCCAAGCTTCTGGGCGAAGTCTGTTGGGGTCTTAACTACGAACGACAGTTGAATCTGTCGCTGAACTTCGGTCCTCCGCGACTGAAGATATACGAGCCGCGTAAGTCAAAGTCTGAGTCGTCCGCCGTCCGCAGACTCATGGCGCAGCGACATGTAATCATCAAAGGGAAGTGGTGGCTCTGGATCTATCAAGGAGACTGGCGCCTTCGTTTGCGTAATCACGACGAGATTCGCTCAACATCCTCCAGTACCCGAATTGACCGTACCCTCCGCGTGCTGGCGGGTCAGAAACTGACGCAAGTAAAAGTGCATCGGCAGACGGGTTCGACGACATTCAGCTTTGATCTTGGAGCGCGGCTGGATGTTGCATCAAAGTCCCGCGAAGCCGTTGCTCTATGGATGCTCTATAAAAAAAATGGCAAGGTGGTACGCGTCTGGAGTGACGGAATGTTCGACGACTTCATTAATGGCAAGCCTTGGTGACGTAATGCTTTTCAAATTGGTGGGAAGAAAGGAAATGCAACAGAATGTCGGAAGTCCTAGGGAGTACGTTGCTCGCGATCAAGCGCGGTATCGATGAGGGTTTAAATCTGGGCGCGCAGCTCTTCGTCGCGCGCGATGGCCAGACGATCTTCGACGACGGCTTCGGCAACGCGCATCCCGGCACGGCGATGACGCGGGATTCGATCAACCTGTGGTGGAGCAGCGTCAAACCGATTGCGGCGGTCGCCATCGCGCAGTTGAAGGAGCGCGGCAAGCTCACGTATGACGATCCGGTCGCCAAGCACATTCGCGAGTTCGCGCACAACGAGAAGAATTACATCTCGGTCCGCCAACTGCTGACGCACACGGCGGGCATTCGCGCCTGGCCAATCGGACTGGAACTGTCGGCGCCGTGGGATCAGATCATCACGAAGCTTTGCGCGATGAAGATCGAGCCGCGCTGGGAGCCGGGCGAGAGAGCGGGCTATCACGGACGCACGGCGTGGTTCCTGCTCGCGGAGATCATCCGGCGAATCGATGGCCGAACTTACGACCGCTACGCGCGCGAGGAGATTTTTCTCCCGCTGGGTATGAACGATTCGTGGTTGAGCATGCCGGCTGACAAATATCAGCAGTATGTCGCGACAAATCTGTTGAGCGTCATGTGCGAGCGGGCCAAACCGGACGTGCCATGCGAACTGCCGACGCAAGAGGAAGCCGCCCTGCTTCATCCCGGCGGCAGCGGGCGCGGGCCGATCCGTGAGCTGGGACGCTTCTATGAGATGATGCGGAACAGAGGCGCGCTCGGCGACGCGCGCGTGTTGAATCCGGGGACCGCGATCGACCTGGTCAAACCGCATCGCGTTGGGATGTTTGATCAGACGTTCAAATATGAAATGGATTGGGGATTAGGTTTCATCCTCAATTCGAAACGCGATCCGATGATGCCGTACGGATACGGAACGTACGCGTCGGCGCGAACGTTCGGTCACAGCGGGTCAAAATCGAGCTGCGCGTTTTGCGACCCGGATCATCAGCTCGTCGTCGCGTGGGTTTGTAACGGGATGCCGGAGGAATCGAAACACCAGGCACGACAGCGCGCGATCAATGAAGCGATTTACGAGGATCTGAATCTCGCGAGCTGAATCGTTCGCGGAATCGGCCCGAGGACGGGCCAATTTTCAATTGTCTCCCGCTCCGTTACGATGCTCGGCCCATGAGCATTCTGGTCAATAAAAGCACAACGGTTATCTGTCAGGGCATCACCGGTTCGGCCGGGGCGTTTCATACGAAACAGTGCCTGGAATACGGCACAAAAATGGTGGGCGGCGTGACGCCCGGCAAGGGCGGAACCAAGGACGCCAACGGTCTGCCGATCTTCGACAGCGTGCAACAGGCGATCGACGCGACCGGCGCAACCGCGACGATGATTTTCGTCCCCCCACCGTTCGCCGCCGACGCGATCATGGAAGCCGCCGACGCGAACATCGCGACGATCGTCGCGATCACCGAGGGCATTCCGGTCCTTGATATGGTGAAGGTGAAGGCGTTCCTGAAAGACAAGCCGAAACTGTCGCTGATCGGCCCGAACTGTCCCGGCATCATCACGCCCGGCGAATGCAAGATCGGCATCATGCCCGGCTACATCCACATGCCGGCGAACAAATCCACGAGCGGCAAACGCGTCGGAATCATCTCACGCAGCGGCACGCTCACTTATGAAGCCGTCTGGCAATGCAGCTCCCGCGGCATCGGCCAAACCACGTGCGTCGGCATCGGCGGAGATCCGATCAAAGGACTGAACTTCATCGAGCTGCTGAAGCTGTTCAATGAAGATCCGGAAACCGATGGCATCATCATCATCGGGGAAATTGGCGGCACCGACGAAGCCGACGCCGCGCGATATGTAAAGGTGAACGTGAAGAAGCCAGTAGTCGGTTTCATCGCAGGACGAACTGCGCCAGCGGGAAAAAGAATGGGTCACGCCGGCGCGATCATTTCAGGTGGTGATGACACCGCGGATGCCAAGATCAAGACGTTCAAGGAATGCGGCGTGGTGGTGAGCGAAAGTCCCGCGACGATCGGTGAAGCGATGGCGAAGACCTTGGGCGTGTCCGCTTGAAGTCGCAATTTGCGACCTCAAAGAGCGCAGTTCTACGGCGTTGAAACGCGAGCACTCATCCAAGCGGTGAAGCGAAATATTGAACGGTTCCGCCGCGACTTCATTTTCCAATAGATGAAGGGCGAGGTAGACCACTTGAAGTCACAAATTGTGATTTCTAGTTGGGAGGTGCTCGACACGCGGCACCTCAAGCGTTCACCGAAAAGGGTGTTGCACTCGGCTATCACACAGGGCACAAATAGTGCGAAAACGTGGGATTATTGCTGAAATTTTACATCTCAGGCCGCTTAGTCTATAGTCTTACTAACAACTGCCCGCATCGATCATCTCTGATTTCGACGCGAAACTGATCCATATCCATCAGCCTAAGACAGTTGTCAGCGCATCGACCGGCCTTTCTTCGTGGCAATTCGCCCGTGGCCCTTTTTGGTGCGCAACGTCCACCTAGAAGGACCGCGTTCATGAATTTCGCAGACCTTCGGCTCGCCGAGCCGATTCTTCGCTCCCTTAAGCACGAGGGTTACGAAAACCCGACTCCCATTCAAGCACAAGCAATTCCGGACATTCTTGCCGGGCGCGATCTGCTCGGTTGCGCGCAGACCGGCACCGGTAAGACGGCCGCGTTCGCGCTGCCGATTTTGCATCGGTTGACCGAGAAGCCCAAGGCCGTTGCGGTGTCCGCGCCTCACGCGGCGCAGGGCCATCACGGTCCCGGCCATCCGGTGCAGCATGTCCCGGTGCAGCCGCCGGTGCATCAGCCGCATCGATCGAGCCGCGCGGTGCGATGCCTGGTGCTCGCGCCGACGCGCGAACTCGCCTTGCAGATCGACGAAAGCTTCCGGACATACGGCCGGCATCTCGGTTTGAAGCACGCTGTCGTTTTCGGCGGCGTGAATCAGCACGGACAAGTGAGCGCGCTGTCGAAAGGCGTCGACATCCTCGTCGCCACGCCCGGTCGCCTGCTTGATCTGATGAACCAGGGCTACGTGAATTTGACCGCCGTCGAAGTGTTCGTGCTGGATGAAGCCGACCGCATGCTCGACATGGGCTTCATTCACGACATTCGCCAGATCGTCGCGAAGCTGCCGCGACATCGGCAGAACCTGATGTTCAGTGCCACGATGCCGCCGGATATTCGTGCGCTGGCCGATACGATTCTGAATCGCCCGGCGCAGATCCAGGTCACGCCCGCCGCGACGACGCTCGATGCGGTGGATCAATCGGTTTACTTCGTCGATCGCCGCAACAAGCCGGCGCTGCTGGCCCACCTGATCAAGCACAGTGCAATTTCGCGTGCGCTTGTTTTCACGCGCACCAAGCACGGCGCCGATCGCGTGGTGCGGCAGCTCTACAAATCCGGCATCCGCGCCGAAGCGATTCACGGCAACAAGACGCAGAACGCGCGACAACGCGCCCTGACCAACTTCAAGAACGGCAAGACGCCAATCCTGATCGCCAGCGACATCGCGGCCCGCGGGATTGACGTTGACGATATCTCGCACGTCTTCAACTACGACGTGACGCACGAGCCGGAAACCTACGTGCATCGAATCGGTCGCACCGCCCGCGCGGGCGCAAAGGGACACGCGATCTCATTCTGCGATGCCGAAGAGCGCCAGAATCTGAAGGCGATCGAGCGTCTGATTCGTAAAACGATTCGCGTGGCGGACGATCAGCCGGTGTATGCGGCGCACACGCCGGAGAGCAAGGCCGCGCACGACGACGACCGCGAGCGACAGCCGCAATCGCATCAGCGCGGCGGTGGCGGCGAACATCGCGACGGACAACATCGAAGCGGCGGCGGACATCGCAGCGGGAACGATCGTCAGCAGCCGAACTCGCATCGCAATGGATCGCATCGATCGAGTTCGCGATCGCAACCGCATTCGCGATCGCAGTCACACTCGCAACCTCAACCGCAGTCGCAATCACGCTCGCGGGACGGCAATCGAGCTGCGACGCCGGCCCTCGACACTGCTCGGGACAGGCAAGAGGGGAGCGGTGTTCGCAAGAGTGGCGGTCATCCATCATCACACCGCGCGAAGCATCCGCTTGATCGTCGAGCACAAGGTGGGGGCGGGCAACACGGTCACAGGAAACAACATGCCAAGCACCGATGAAGAACTGAAGAAGGCGCTCAAGGCCTTCAAGAAGCGACTGAAGCTGACGCAGCTCGAAGAAGATTCGAAGCTCGGCCACAGCCCGCTTACCGGGTCGAAGTCACACATCCTGTCGATCCAGGCGCCGAACGGTTTCGGTCGCGAGATCTGGCAAGAACTCGTCGACAAGGGTTTCCTGAAATCCGACGGCGGTGGCTTCTACGTCCTGATCCCCGAAAAATAACCGCGCACACGAATTACCCGATCACGCCCATCCCAGAGCGTACTCGCGCCGGGTGGGCTCTCTTCGAGCGATCATCACGTCGAATCCGTCGGTCTGATCAACAACTGCTCGATCGTCGCGCGCTGCGGCAGCTGGATCGCGAGCATCACGCACTCCGCGACATCCTCGGCTTGCAGCATACGTGATCGCGCCTCGGCGCTGGGCACAGTCGGACGCTTCTCCATCAACGGCGTGTCGATCGCACCGGGACTGATCGCCGTCGCGCGAATTCCATTCCTGCGCTCCTCTGCGTTCAGCGCTTCGGTCAATCCCGTAAGTCCAAACTTCGCCGCGATGTACGCCGGGCCGGAGACGATGTTGCCGAACAGGCCTGCGTCTGAAACGACGTTGACGATCGTTCCCGCGCGAGCGCGGCGCATGCCCGGCAGAAACTCGGCGATGCAGTAGTACGCACCGTTTAGATTGACGTTGATCACAAGTCGATAGTCTTCCGCCGACAATTCGGCGAAGCTCCGCTTCGGGATGTTCAACCCGGCAGAGTTCACGAGCACAGAAGGATGGCCAAGCTCGTCGATCACGCGCGCGGCCATCATCTTCACTGAAGTTTCGTCAGCGACGTCGCACGGAGTCGCGATCAATCGGCCGCTGGCGCCAACCGCCAGCGCGATCGTCTCCTCAAGCTGCTCGACGCGCCGGCCGACCAGAGCGACATCCCAGCCGGCTTTGCCGAGCTTGATCACAACCGCGCGGCCCACGCCGCTGCCGGCGCCGGTGACAACTGCAATGTTGGACATGATCTGCTCAGCCTTCGAGTGAATAGTTGACGTCGACCCACCGCCGCTCGCGATGAGACTGCACGGCTGCGTCGATCACGATCTGCGCTTTGGCGCCATCGGCGAACGATGGCTGACACGCGCGTTTGTTTACGATTGCATCGATGAACTCGGCATCCTGATCGTATCGAAACATCAGCAGCGGATCACCCACATCCGGCAAGCGCCGCGACGCGGGCCAGACGCGAAACTCGCGCGGCACATCGATCGTTTTCAATTCTGCGTCACCGCGTTTACCGACGCGAAGTTTCAGCGGCGACTGCGTTGAATAGACGATTGAGCCTTCGCTGCCGTTGATTTCGACTTCGTCTTCCCCTCGATGACCTTCGCCGCGACCGGTGGCGAGCTTCGTGCTCTCGAGCACGCCGCTTGCTTCATCGCGATCAAACTCGGCGATAATCGCGACCCAGTCCTCTACGTCCGTTGGTCGTCCGCCGCGCTCCGGCACGAACGTCCGCAGGTCCGCCACCAGTCGCTTGATCGGACCGACCAGGTGATGCGCGTAATCGATGCGATGCGAAAGCATGTCCGCCAGCTCACCGGTGCCAGAGGTCGCTTGCACTTGCCGCCAGCCGAGCGGACGGTAGCCCCAATCCTGAAACCGCCGCGCGCGAAAATGGTACGGGCGACCAACATCCCCTCGATCGACCAGATGCTTCATGTATCGCATCGCCGGGACAAAGCGATACGTGAACGCCGTCATGTGACGCACGTTCGCGCGCTGAGCGGCTCGATACATGTTGATCGCGGTCGGCGCATCGAGTGCCAGCGGCTTCTCGCACAGCACGTGCTTGCCCTTCCCGACGGCCGCCAGCGCGATCTCGGCGTGCGTGGAATTCGGCGTGGCGATGATCACCGCGTCAACTTCCGGATGAAGAAGCGCCGCCTTCCAGTCATCGAACACGAGCTTGATCCCCGTTCGATCCTGTGCGCGCGCGAGCCGCGCGGGATCTGTATCGCATAACGCGACCAGCCGCGCATCGTGAACGGTCAATTCCAGCCCCGGCAGGTGATTCGCCAGCGCGATATCACCCGTGCCGATCATCGCAACGCCGATGGACATCCGTCTCTCCTTCTCGTCCGCCAAGCTATCCGTGGTCGATGACTCATGGAAGCGATCTTTTCCGGCGTGGGTTGAAGAACGCGCGCGCGAATTGGAAGATGCACCAGTGCACGCGTTCCGACCGTTTTCGCAGACGCACTTGATCGTCGTGATCGCGTTCGCCGCGCTTTGCACGATCAGCATCGTTGCGGCGCGTCGAGTCCGACCGCGCTCGCGCATCCTGGCTGAGCGGATCTTCAGCCTCGCGTGCATCCCGTTGTTCATCGCGAACAATCACGAGTTGTGGCTGAACACACATCAGTTCGATGTGCGCCGGTCGTTGCCGCTGCACGTGTGCGACTTAGCCGCGTTGTTCGTCCCGCTTGCCCTCGCCCTGAACTGGCGGCCGGCGCGCGTCGTGCTTTACTACTTCGGCCTGCTCCTCTCCAGCCAGGGGTTCATCACGCCCGATCTGGACGAAGGACCGGCACACTTGCAATTCTGGGGCTTCTGGCTGCTGCACGCAGCGGTGGTCGGCGCCGCGATCTACGACATCGGGGCGCGCGGCTTTCGTCCGATGTGGCGCGACTTGAGACTCGCGATCGCCATCGGTGTGATATACGTGATCGCGATGGTCGTGCTTGACGTGGCAATCGGCGCGAACTACGGCTACGTCGGACCAACCAAGCCGGAGCTTCCAACGGTGATCGACATGCTCGGTCCGTTCCCGTGGCGCGTGTTCGTCATGTCGGCGCTGGGGATCATCGTCACAGCGATCGCGACGATCCCCTGGGTGCTCGTGCGCAAGCGCAACGAACAATCGTCGTACCACGAACGCAAGGGCGTGGACGCGGAGCGCGGCAATTGCGCATGACGGTCCACGAACTTGCGTTCGTGGCTACGACGAGCTGCAGATTCTTCTTGCGTGTCACATCACAAATCCGCGTGCACGAAGCGATTCCACAATCGCGATGCGAAGCGTCCGGGATCGGATCGCACGCCGAACTTTTCGAAGAATCTGCTGATATTCTCGACATCGCGGAACAGCAGCTCACAGGCATTGCGGTTCTCGCGCGGATCGATCGCCTGGGGGAAATCGATGATTCGCACGCCTTCTTCGGGCGAGAGATACAGCACGTTGAACGGCGAGAGATCGCCGTGGATCACGTTGTTGCGCAGCATCAGCTCGATGTTGCTCATCAGCCGATCGTGCAGCGCGATCGCCTCGTCGCGATCGAATCGCGCATGACGCAGCTGGACGGCCGCGGAGCCTGCGCTGCCGAGCCATTCCATGACAATCGCGCTCCCGTTGCACGCCAGCGGTTGCGGGACATCCGCGCCGATGTCGTACAGCGCCTGCTGCGTCGCGTACTCAGCATTCACCCATTGGCCATACTGCACCTTGCGACCAAAGTCGCTGCGATTCTGGTACGCCCGCCGGGCGCGCGAGCTGAGGATGACGCGGCCCTGCTGGTAGACCTGGTCATTGCGAAAGTTCCGTCGCTCCATCGGGCGATAGACTTTCGCGGCGAAGAATTCTCTTCCCGTGGACGGCGCAGCGCGGCAACGGAAGACTGTCGCTTCCTTGCCGCCCTGCACGACTTCCAAAACTTCAGTGATGAGCGAGTCATCCAAAAACGAATCCATCAATCCGATCAAAATTTCTTGTTCGAGGGGAGTCATACGTATTTGCTCGTTGCGTGTTGGTTGTTGCGTGTTGTGAGAAAGCGTTAGACGTTGCGAGATGGACAGTCATTGGGCGCTCCTTCTGAGAGAGTTCAGATTTCAG
>JACMJD010000779.1 GCA_014380825.1 Phycisphaerae bacterium
CCCGAGCCCCGAAGCGGAGAAGATGCAGAACTGGCTGCTGGACAGCATGTTCGAAACGCACGTCGATCTGATCGCCAAGGGTCGCAAGGTCGACGCCGCGAAAGCTCGCGCCTGGATCGACAACGGCCCGTACACCGCCGAACAAGCGAAGCAGGCGGGCATCGTCGACGCGATCGAGCATCGCCAGGATTTTGAAGCGGCCATCAAATCGAAATTCGGTGACACCGTCGCATTCGACAAGAAGTACGGCGAACCAAAAGAGCAGGAACTCGATTTCTCCTCACCGTTCGCATTGCTCAAGATCTGGGGCGAAATGCTCGGCGGCGGCGCGAAGAAGGAAGACGCGAACAAGCCCGCCGTCGGCATCGTCTACGTCGACGGCGCGATCGCGCTCGGCTCCGGCGATTCCTCGATCTTCAGTTCCGGCGGCGGCGCGTACAGCACCGAGATCCGCAAAGCGCTCGACGAAGCCGCGGCAGACGACAACATCAAAGCGGTCGTCCTCCGCGTCGATTCCCCCGGCGGTAGCGCGGTCGCCAGTGAGATCATTCTCGACGCCACCAAGCGCGTGAAGGCGAAGAAGCCGTTCGTCGTCTCGATGGGCAACGTCGCCGGCAGCGGCGGGTATTACGTCGCGTGCGCTTCGGACGTGATCTACGCCGATCGCTCGACGATCACCGCATCGATCGGAGTCGTGGGCGGAAAGTTCGTGACGAACGACATGTGGAAGAAGGTCGGCATCACCTTCAAGGAATACAACCGCGGCAAACATGCGGGACTGCTCGCGAGCAGTCATCCGTTCAGCGATGATGAGCGCCGGATCGTGCAAGGCTGGATGAACGACATCTACGGTGTGTTCAAAAACCACGTCACCGAATCGCGCGGCAGCCGGCTGAAAAAGCCGATCGACGAGCTTGCCAGCGGTCGCGTCTTCACCGGCCAGCAGGCACTTGAGCTGGGCCTGGTCGACAAGATCGGCACGATGCAGGATGCGATCGAATTCGTCGCCAGCAACGCAAAAATGGCCGAAGGCTACGAAGTTCGGCCAGTGCCGGCGCCGAAGAACTTCATCGAGAAGCTGATGGAAAGCTCGAGTAAAAAGGACGACCTGGGCCACGTTCGCACCGCCCTGTTCGGCGCGCCCGCAAGCGCATCGATCGTCGACTTGGCCATGCCGCTTTTGCAAAACCTCGACCCGCACCGCGTCCAAAAAATCCGCGCCGCGCTGCGATCGCTGGACATGATGCAGAAAGAAGGCGTGATCCTCACGACGCCAGAGCTGATGATGATGTCGAAGTAATGAATTGGTCCACGAATGGACACGAATGAACACGGATAAGAAATTGCGTTTGTATTATTCGTGACCATTCGTGTTCATTCGTGGACCCTTCTCTTTCCTTTCCGTCCGGCGATAATCCGCCGCATGGCAATTGAATCTGTCGCTCACGCGCTGGCCGGGAAACCCGGAGTGGATCAGGAAGTCACCGTTCGCGGCTGGGTGCGAACCCGCCGCGATTCCAAGGGCGGATTTTCGTTCATCGCGATCAACGATGGATCGTGCTTCGACCCGATTCAGGTTGTCGCGCCCAGCTCTCTCTCGAACTATGCAACCGAGGTCCAGAAGTTAACGGCCGGCTGCGCAGTGATCGCCTCGGGGCAGCTTGCGGTTTCGCAAGGCAAAGGTCAAAGCTACGAGATCCAGGCGAAATCGCTCGAAGTCGTCGGCTGGGTCGAAAATCCCGACACTTATCCGATCCAACCCAAGCCGCACACGATGGAATATCTGCGCGAGGTCGCGCACCTGCGCCCGCGCACGAACACGTTCGGCGCCGTCACGCGCGTGCGACACACGCTGAGCATGGCCGTTCATCGGTTCTTCCACGAACACGGCTTCTACTGGATTCACACGCCGATCATCACCGCATCCGATGCCGAAGGGGCCGGTGCGATGTTCAAGGTGAGCACGCTCGACTACGCCAAGCTCCCGCGCACGCCTGAGGGCGGCGTCGATTACTCGCAGGACTTTTTCGGCAAGCCCACATCGCTCACCGTCTCCGGCCAGCTCAACGTCGAAACGTATTGCATGGCGCTGAGCAAAGTCTACACGTTCGGCCCGACGTTCCGCGCCGAGCAATCGTTCACGCCGCGACATCTGGCGGAGTTCTGGATGATCGAGCCCGAAGTCGCGTTCAACGATCTGCGCGCGAACGCAGATCTCGCCGAGGCGTTCCTGAAACACATCTTCAAAGCCGTGCTGATCGAGCGCCCGGACGACATGAAGTTCTTCGCCGAGCGGATCGACAAGGATTGC
>JACMJD010000780.1 GCA_014380825.1 Phycisphaerae bacterium
ACCGGCGTTGCAGTACGTCAGCCGCTTATTGGGCACATCGAGCACGCCATACAGCAGCGTGACGAATTCGGTTGGCCTGGTGTCGCGGCAGAGCATGGTGTTCAACCGCTGCAATACCTCGTACACGTAGAACAGGTTGTCCACCTGCGCGCGCAATGCCGCGCGGACCGACGCCATGATCAAGCTCGCCGGTACGCCTTTGCCGCTGACGTCGGCGACGACCAGGCCGACGTTGTCGTACGGCAGCGGGATGAAGTCGAAGAAATCGCCGCCCAGCGCATGACACGGCACGTACACGCTGGCCAGATCCAGTCCGGGAATGCGTGGCGGCGCCTGCGGCAGCATGCGATGCTGCACATCGCTCGCCAGTTGGACTTGCTTCTCCAGCGCGGCAGATTCGATCGACTCGGCCGTCAGGCGCGCGTTCTCGATCGCCGCCGCGGTCTGGGCGGCGATCGCTTTCATCAGGTCAATCTGAAGCGTCGAGAACTCGTGCTCCTGTGCGGTGTAAATCCGCAGCACGCCGATTGGTTTGCCTTTGTATCGCATGCCGACCGACAGCACCGAAGCGATTCCCTCGCGCGCGGCCTCGTCCGGATAGATGACGCGCGGATCACTCGCCATGTTGCGGACGTATTCGAATCCCTGCGCGGAAAGCGCGATGCGATCGATCTCCGCCTTGCTGAGCAGCACCGGTCCCTTGTTGAGATATTCGCTCGACAGGTTGTAAACCGCGCGGGTGACCAGATCGTCGTTGTCCTTGTCGAGCAACCGGATCGACGCCGCCTTCACGCCCATCGCTTCGGTCACCAGTTGCACCGCGCGATTCAGCACCTTCGGTAGCTCGCGCGCCTCGGCCAGCACCATCGTGATGTTGTAGAGCGCGGTCAGTTCATCGACGCGCTGCCTCAACTGAGCGAGTTCAGGCTGATCGGTCGCACGCGTGGGATGTGATTGCAAGCCCGAGTCCATTCGTTCCCGGATTGTAGGAGGGCCGATCGCAACTGCAATCGCGCCGAATATGCGTGGACGCCAGCAACAATCGGCGGGTAACTTTGGCGCGAACAGGAGCCACATACATGCCATCGATTACGCTCGATCACGCGACGATTCATTACACCGAACGCGGCGGCGGACAAAACTGTCTGGTTCTCGTACATGGCTTTCCGCTTGATTCGCGCATGTGGGATCGAGCGTTGAACGACCCGCTGGGAAATACGCGCGTGATCACGCCCGATCTTCCGGGCTTCGGAAAGTCATCGACCGATCGGCCGTTCACCATGCACTCGCTGGCCGAGGATTTGAGCCAGTTTCTTTCTTGCATCAACGCGAACAACTGCGTTCTCGGCGGATTCTCGATGGGAGGGTACGTGGCGCTGGCGTACGCGAAGAAATTTCCCAAGACGTTACGCGGCCTGATGCTGATCGACACGCGCGCCGAAGCCGACAGTGCCGAAGGTAAGGAAAAGCGCAACAAGATGATCCAGACGGTGCGAACGTCCGGCAGCCGCGCGATCGCCGAGGCGATGCTGCCAAACATGGTGACGAAAGAACATGCATCAGATCCGTCAATCGCAAAACCGCTGAGCGAAATGATGGAATCATGTTCGCCTACGACCATCGAATACGCGCTGACGGCCATGCGCGAACGCGAAGACCAGACGGCATTTCTCCCGTCCATCGCGATGCCGACGCTGCTCGTCGTCGGTGAAGATGATGCGATCACGCCGAAGAGCGCGGCCGAGGCGATGAACAAAGCGATCCCGCGATCGCAGCTCGTCGTGATTCCCAACGCCGGGCACGTGTCGCCGATGGAGAATCCGCAAGCGGTCGATCGAGCGATTCGGCAATTCGTCGCGAGCATTTGAATTTTCCGCTTGCGGCGTCGCAGAT
>JACMJD010000781.1 GCA_014380825.1 Phycisphaerae bacterium
GGCCCAGCTCGCCGGCGAGCTTCGCCAGAGCATCTTCATGGCCGTCAGCAAGAATGGCGGGCACCTGGCCTCGAACTTGGGCGTCGTCGAGCTTTCCATCGCACTGCATTACGTCTACGAATTCGGCAGATTCCCCGCCGGCCCCGACAGACTGCTGTTCGACGTCGGCCACCAGTGCTACGCGCACAAGATGCTGACCGGTCGCGCCGCAAAGTTCGACACGCTGCGCAAAAAGGGAAGCGTTAGCGGGTTCCCGTCGCCGGTTGAATCGGATTACGACCTCTTCGCCGTCGGTCACGCCGGCACCGCGATCAGCACCGCGGTCGGCATGGCGCGCGGCGACGCGCACATGAAGCGCAACAACAACGTTGTTGCGATGATCGGCGATGCCTCCATCGTCAACGGCATGGCGTTCGAAGGATTGAACAACGCCGGCACGCTGAAGCGACAGATGCTGATCGTGCTGAACGACAACGGCATGAGCATCAGCCAGCCGCAGGGCGCGTTCAGCCAATACCTGGAGCGCGTGCGCGTCAGCACGACGTATTCGGAATTCATGCGGCTGAGTAAGAATCTCGTCCACCAACTCCCGACAAGCCTAGCCGACCGCATCGAAGCGCTGTGGCGGCATTTCAAGGAAGGCGTAAAGAGCGCCGTTTGGCCGGGGCAGATCTTCGAGGCGATGGGCATCAAATACATGGGCCCGCTCGACGGTCACGATCTGCCCGGCCTGGTGAACATGCTGGCCGAGATCAAGCACGTCGATTCGCCAATCCTGCTGCATATCAAGACGATCAAAGGCAACGGCTATGAAGTCGTCGCAAACGATCCGACCAAGATGCACTCGCCCGCCGCGTTTACGGTGAACGGCTGCCGCGTGGAGATCAACAAGGGCAGCGGCAAATCGTGGACGACCGCCTTCGCCGACGCGATGATCGCGCTGGCGAAATCCGATCCGCGCGTCGTCGCGCTCACCGCCGCGATGCCCGATGGAACGGGCCTTTCGAAGTTCGAAAAAGAAATCCCCGGCCGCTACTACGACACCGGCATCTGCGAATCGCATTTAACAGGCATGGCCGCCGGCATGTGCAAATCCGGCATGCGCCCGTTCGCGGCCATCTATTCCACCTTCATCCAACGTGCCTTCGACCAAGTCTGGCAGGAAGTTGTTCTGAACGGTCTGCCGGTCGCGTTCTGCATGGATCGCGCCGGCTTCGTCGGCGACGACGGCGCGGTGCATCACGGCTTCTGCGATCAGGCATTTCTGCGACCGATGCCCGGAATCGTGCTCGCTGCACCGAGCGATGAAGCGGAACTCAATCGCGCTGTTCGCTTTCAGCTCTCGCTCGATACCGCAAGCGCCATTCGCTACCCGCGCGACAACGTCCCCGCGTGCAACTTCGAGGACGTCATCCCTCCGCCGCTTCGCGGCTTAGCGTCGCAGGAATGGCAACTTGGAATTTCCCGGACGCTGCGGGAAGGCGCGGATGCAACGCTCATCGTCTACGGCGCGCTAACAGAGCACGCTTTGATCGCGTCTGAAGAGCTCGCAACCGAAGGGATCAACGTCGAAGTGATCGATGCGCGATTCTGCAAACCGCTCGATGGTGCTATGCTCACCCGCGTGCTGAAGCACGCTCGCCAACCTGTCTTCACGATCGAAGACCACGCGTTGCAGAACGGCTTCGGCAGCGCCGTAATTGAACACGCGGTGGCCCATGATCTGCCGACGCAACAGATCACGCGACTGGGCATGCCCGATCGATTGATCGCGCACGCGACGCGGAAAGAACAGCTCGTTGAGGTGGGACTGGATGCGGCCGGCATTGCGAAAAGCGTGCGCGGCGCAGTGCAGCGCGTGACGGTGGAAGTCCTGCGAACTGCAACACGTTCCGAAACGGCAATTAGCTGAGACCTACGTAAAGCGGGGATGTTTCGTGTGCCAACCGAACTCGCGCCGCCGATCCCCCTTTCTTACGAACTAGCTGGCGACGCGCACGCCGAAGATCAACGCGCGCGGTGGTGGATTCTCTGCGGCGGTGTGATCTTTGGTCTATTGGGATTCGCCGCAAGCGTTGCCCAGTTCGCCGCCCAAGTCGTCAATAACTTGCCGCTGAGCTTGGCGCTGGTGGATAAACTGGATTTGCAGTTTTACTTGCTGGTTCTGCTCACCGCAGCGACCTACGCGATCATTACCGCAGTCAGTTGGCTCGCCATCCGCGGCAAGGTCGGGGGACACTCTGCCTTCTGGCCGCTGATCATCTGCTGCACACTTCTCACTGCATTTTTTGTCTTCAGCATTGTCGGGAGTACACGAGCGCAAAGCGGCTTGTCCATCATTGATTTCATCGCCTGGCTCTCATATTTCGCGCCCGGCTTCATCTGGCCGGCCATCATGGTGCGAGCATCGGCCGACAAACTTCAAATCACGCGCTGCGCAGGCGACGACGCTTGTACATCGGCGCCGCGTTATTGAGTTTTCTGTTCGTGATCGGACGAACCTCCAGGATGCTTTCGACTTTCGTCCCAGTCAGCCCTTCGTGGGAAGTGTACGAATACATCTGGTCCGCAGCCATCCATGCGAATGTCGTCATCGTGTGCGTAGCGAGTCTCGCGTCGCTCGGCGCGCAGCGCCGGCGGCTCGCGATCGTATTGCGCGTCGCGATCATATGTTTCATTTCGGGGGAACTGGGCGCATATGCGTATCTCTGTGTAGCTGTTTCCTCGGGTTCCATGCGCACCTCGATCTCATTCGCCGTTGTCCGTGCGGCATTCTCGACGATCTCCGTCGCAACACCATTGGCTTTGCTGCTGTGCTGGCCGATGAGTCGGAGCGTTGTTCAGCGATCCGACGGCGACGCAATCACCGGCTCAAACCCCCGGTGATGTTCCAGATGTTCCGGCTTCGCCGGAAACACGCCCGTGCGGCCGATCATGTCGTACAGCGCTTGCCGGGAGCGCGAGACGACCGGAGCGAAGGCGATGAACAAACCGACCGTCGCCCACGTGGCGGCGGTGTACGTCCAGCGAACATGTGCGTCCAGCAGTCCGCCACCGCGGCCCGTCACGTTCTGTTCGAGCAATGCGGCGATCAGCACAATCCACAATGGGATCGTTTTCAAACTCCATCGCATGATCCGCCGATGAATCGGCGTACGATCGCCGGTGATCGATCGGATTCGCAACCCGCATAAATACTTGCCGGGCGATCCTTCGCTCCAGACTTCGCACGAGCTGATCAGCAGGATCGCGAGAACTTGCGCGAGCGTTTCGATCGGTGCAGGGAATCTGATGTTGAATTGAATGACGTCCACAACAAATTCCATCACGCGGGCAATGATTCCAAGACACAGCAGGTCGATCCCTGCGGCGAGACAGCGCACGAGTATCGTCGCGCGCGAGTGAGGTTGTGTGATCGGGACATTCATTGGCGGCCGCCATCATAGTCGGCGCGAAGCGATCTTCATTTCCGTCGCGACTCGCTTCGGCGTATTCTTGGCGGCATGGCACTTCCCGCCAAGCCGGTCTGCGAATCCGCGATCAACGATCAGACCGCGATCGTCTTCCCCAACGACATCAACGTCATCGGCACGCTCTACGGCGGACGCGCGATGGAGATGGCGGACGAGGTGGCGGCCATCGTTGCGAAGCGACACTCGGGCGTCACGTGCGTGACGCTCGGAATCGATTCCGTCCGATTCCTCGCGCCGGCTCGGCACGGCGACATCCTGATCTTCAAGGCGGCGGTCAATCGCGTCTGGCGGACGAGCATGGAAGTGGGGATGAAAATCCTGGCGGACGATTTTCACACGATGCAGCGCAAGCACATCGTGTCGGCGTATTTCACGTTCGTCGGCGTGGACGCGAACATGAAACCCGTGGAGCTGCCACAAGTGATCCCGCAAACCGACGAGGAAAAGCGACGGTTTGAGCAAGCGGATGAACGACGAAAAGCGCGGATGGCGGTGGCGCGCTGATACGTGGCGTGGGCGTCTCGCCCGCGCACAAGCGGCTTGAGTCGCTGGCGCACGGGCGAGACGCCCATGCCACAATGAGGGATAAGAATGAGTAAAGCGACTGATCCCAACGCCTACGAGCGTGAAGAGACCACCGATTTGAACGACACCACGCCCGACAAACCGCGCGGCCTGGCACTGCACACGAAGATATTCATCGGCCTGCTCGTCGGTGCGGGTGCGGGCATCGCGGTCAATCAAATCGTTGGGGATGATAATCCTGTTGCGCAACAGCGCGTCGTTTGGACCGTTCAGAACATCACTCAACCGATTGGCCAGCTCTTTCTCAGCCTGCTGTTGATGATCGTCGTGCCGCTGGTATTCAGCTCGCTGATCGTCGGCGTCGCAGGGATAGGCGACATCCGCAAGCTCGGGCGCATCGGCCTGAAATCGTTCGGCTATTGCCTGGTCGTATCGGCCATCAGCGCGGTGATGGGAATCGTCATCGCCAACACGATCAAGCCCGGCAAGCGGATCGATCCGGTCGTGAGCGCGCAGTTGCAGGAAAAATACGCGACCGCCGCAAGTAAGCGCGTCGCCGACACAAAGCAGGCGGCCACGAACGATACGCCGCTGATGCAGGTCGTGAAGACGATCGTGCCGAGCAATCCGATCGCGTCGCTGGCGACCGACACGCCGAACATGCTGCACCTGATGTTCTTCGCGCTGATGATCGGCATCGCGACCACGCTCGTGTCGCCGGCCGTCAGCAAGCCGTTCGTCGAGATCATGCAGGCGCTGTTCGAGATCACGGCCAAGATCATCGACCTCGTGATGAAGGTCGCGCCGTACGCCGTCGCGTGTTTGCTCTTCAATAACACCGCGCAGTTTGGTTTCGATCTGCTCAAGGCGCTTGGCTGGTTCGTGATCGCCGTGCTGCTGGGGCTCAGCCTGCACATGTTCGGCGTGTATTCGCTCTCGGTGTACTTCCTGTCGAAGTTGAGCCCGATCGATTTCTTCCGCCGGATCAAGACCGTGATGCTGACGGCTTTCTCAACGTCGAGTTCGAACGCGACATTGCCAACCGCGATTCGCGTGACCGAAGAAAACCTCGGCGTGCCGCCGCACATCAATCGATTCGTGCTGACAGTGGGCGCGACCGCGAATCAGAACGGCACTGCACTATATGAAGGCATCACGATCCTGTTCCTCGCGCAACTCGCCGGCGTCGACCTGACGCGCGGCCAGCAACTGATGATCGTGTATCTCGCAATCCTCGGCGGCATCGGCACGGCGGGCGTTCCTTCGGGCTCGATCCCGTTCATCATCGGTGTGCTCGCGACGATCGGCGTGAACCCCGCGCTGATCGCGATCATCCTGGGCGTCGATCGCATTCTCGACATGTGCCGCACGACGCTCAACGTCGCGGGAGATATCACCGCCGCAACGTATGTCGCACGAAGTGAAGGCTACGAGCTACTGAAGTCGCATCCGGGCAAGCTTGCCACGGTGAAGGTTTAGCTTTGCGGTGGCAGTGGCGGGGGGATCATTTCGAAGCCGCGCGCAGTCGGGCGTGGTCCGTAAATATCGCGGCGACGAAACACCGCGGTGCCGGCGATCTCATCATGCCATGCTTGTCGATAGTCGTTCGCGGAACCCAAGCAACCGACGAGGAGCAACGTGTACGAAATCGCGCCGAGCCAATTCAGCGCGACGTTATCGCTTAGCACGGCAGCGGCGCTTAGCCAGAAGCACCATGATTTCGTCATCCAGCGATGAAATCGCATCGAGCGCGGCGCGGGCGTGCCGTTCGCATTCGCGACGCACAGGCCGAGGATCAGCTTCCCGGGAGTTGCGGCTAAAAATATTTCAATCGAAAGGCAGGTGATGATCAGGATGTACCACGTGAGCGCATAGATCCGTTCGTTGTCGCCGAGCAAGCTGATCGCGAATCTGGATTGGATCGCGTAGATCACGCCCGCCGCGATCGCAGCCGCGATTACGATCAGCACCAGATCGATCGCTGTGGCAGCCGCGCGAAACCAGAAGCCGATTCGTGGTGGGAATTTCTCCACGCAAACGATCGTAAGCGGCTAATGATTTTCGACCAAATTGACGCGACGAAGTGACCGGATGTCACTCCAAATTGATCGCCTTTGCGCTCGCGTCGATTCTGCTACACTGCGCCTAGGATCAGCAGAAATATATGTCGTACACCGTCCTCGCTCGCCGCTATCGCTCTGGAACGTTCGATGAAGTCATCGGGCAGGAGCACATTGCGCAGACGCTGAAGAAGGCGATCAGCTCCGGCCGAATCGCGCACGCGTATTTGTTCTGCGGCACGCGCGGGACCGGCAAGACATCGATGGCGAGAATCCTCGCTAAGGCGCTCAACTGTCAGAAGAGCGATGGCCCGACTCCCGAGCCGTGCGGCAAGTGCAATAGCTGCATCGCGATTGCCCGCGGCGACGACATGAGCGTCATCGAAATCGATGCCGCCAGCAATACCGGCGTCGACAGCATTCGCGAAGTAATCGAGGCCGCGTACACGCGCGCGATCGGGCGATTCAAGATCTACATCATCGATGAAGTGCACATGCTCTCGAAGAACGCGTTCAACGCGCTCTTGAAGACGCTGGAAGAACCGCCGGAGCATGTGAAATTCATCCTGGCGACCACCGAGCCGGAAAAGGTTCTGCCGACGATTCTCTCGCGCTGTCAGCGATACGATTTCCGCAACATCCCCACGCGCGAGATCGCCGAGCATCTGAAAAACATCTGCAAGCAGGAAAAGATCAAGGCCGACGACGATGCGCTGCTGCTGGTCGCCAAAGCCGGCGCGGGGTCGATGCGCGATGCGCTGTCGCTGCTCGACCGATTGCTGAGCGTCGGCGAGAAGCTTCTGAACATCGAGATGATCGAGAACCTGCTGGGCATGCCCAAAACGCAAGTGATTTTCGATCTCGTCGAAGCGATCGGCAGCGCCGACGTGAAGCAGACCCTGCAGATCGCAAGCAAGCTGATCGCCGGCGGACTGTCGGGCGAATCGCTCGTCGCGGCGCTGGTCGATCACATCCGCAACCTGCTGATCCTCCGCACCTGCGGCTCCGATTCGGACATGGTCGAAGTGCCGGGCATGTCGATGGACGAACTGCAAACACAAGCTGGCCGATTCGATGCTGTCGCGCTGTCACAGGACATCGCGCTGCTGGAAGAGTTGCGCCGAAGCCTGCGGTCCAGCCAGGCCGGTCGCGCCTTGCTCGATGCGACGCTCGTTCGTCTCGCGCTCGCCGAACAGTTCAC
>JACMJD010000782.1 GCA_014380825.1 Phycisphaerae bacterium
CCCGTTCCCATGGGTTCTCTTCCACCTGCTTCATGCCGAGGCTGATTTCCTGCTTGTCCTTGTTGATCTCGAGCACCTTCACGCGAACCTTCTGGTTCGCCGTCACCACTTCACTCGGGTGATTGATGCGCTTCGTCCAGCTCATTTCGCTGATGTGCACGAGGCCTTCAACGCCTTCTTCCAGCTTGCAGAACGCGCCGTAGCTCATGATGTTGACGACCTCGGCCTCGCTCACGCTGCCAACGGGGTATTTCGTCTCGATATTTTCCCACGGCGAAGCGTCTTTCTGCTTCAAGCCAAGGGCGATCTTTTCTTTGTCTTTGTCGATCGACAGGACTTTCACTTCCAGTTCCTGATCGATCTTCAAGATGTCGGACGGGTGATTGATCCGGCCCCACGACATGTCGGTGATGTGGAGCAGGCCGTCGATGCCGCCAAGGTCGATGAACGCGCCGAAGTCGGCGATGTTCTTGACGGTGCCCTTGATGACGGTGCCGACCGTGATGCCTTCCAGCGTCTTTTTCTTCAGCTCTTCGCGCTGCTGCTCGATCATCTTGCGACGGCTGATGACGATGTTGCGGCGTTCTTCGTCGATCTTGAGGATGACCGCGTCGATCGAACGACCGATCCAATCGGAAATTTCGCCGGGGCGACGAATGTCGACCTGCGATGCCGGGAGGAACACCGGCACGCCGATGTCGACAAGCAGGCCGCCTTTGATTTTCTTGGTGACTTTGCCGGAGACCGGGTCGCCTTCCTTCTTGGACTTCATGATGGCTTCCCAGTTGATGATGCGATCAGCTTTTCGCTTGCTGATCTTCACCAGGCCGGTGTCGCCTTCGACGTCTTCCAGAAGAACTTTTACTTCAGTTCCGGGAACGACATTGTCCGGATCATCGAACTCCGAGCGTTCAAGGATGCCTTCGGACTTCAGACCCAGCTCGACGATGAAATCATCGCCGGCCATGCCGGAGACCTTGCCCTTGATGATCGCGCCAGGCGTGAAGTCCTGCGCTTCGTCTTCCTTAATCAGCTTATTGAGATCGCCCGCGGCGTCGCCGAGCGCGGTCATCACCGCTGCATCGACTTCGTCGTCCATGTTGCCAAGAGAATTGATGAGGTTGTAATCGACCATAAAACTAAACCGTTTGGAAAAAGAGGTGGGGAACAGGTAAAGAAACCATCCCGCTCTGCGATGGACCATCCATCGCACTGATGAGGGGAACGGAGCATGATATGCGAACTCGAGCGCATGCTCAAGTTCCTAGGTGCAGGTCAGACCGCATGCGGACGACGTTGCGCGGATGCTTCGTTCGAGCGTTCGGAACACCTTTCAGAACCGTTGGACTGATCGTGATTCTCAAACGCGCTTGTTCTTTGGAATTGCCGGACATCGGTATATAAACAGCAACCCGAACTGCACTCAGGAGCCGACACTTCATGGCACATTCGTCTGCCCCGATTACCATTGACGAGAGCGGTCTTCCTTCGACCGGTCATCCGAATTACCCACCCGGCTTTCGCGCGCGTCGAGGGTTGAACTGGGGCTTCATCGGGCTGCTGTACGCCTCGTTTTACCTGTGCCGCTACAACTTCGCGTTCGCAAATAAGGCGTTGGGCGACGAGTACGGTTACGACAAAGGGAAAATCGGCTGGATCATCACGATCTACTTTTTCCTGTATGCCGTCGGGCAGATAACCAATGGTCTAATGACGGACAAGATCGGCGGCAAGCGCGCGATGTTGTTTGGCGCGTACGGATCGGTGCTTCTCAACATCGCATTCGGCGCGGCAGGGTTCTTGGCCGCGTCGACCGTCGGGATCTTCGGCTTGTTCATGACGATCCGCGCGCTGGATGGCTACATGCAGAGCATGGGGGCGCCAGGCATGATCAAGATGAACACCGCGTGGTTCCACCGAAAGGAACGCGGGCGCTTCGCCGGCATCTTCGGGTTCATGATCAACATCGGTCGGTTCGCGATCAATTGGCTGGGGCCGGCGCTACTGGGCGGATTTCTGTTGTTAGGTGTGATTCGCGTTCCCCCGCAGCACTGGCGGATGCTGTTCTTTATTCCCGCGATCGTGCTGGCGATCATCGCGACGCTGATGGCGATCTTCGTCAAGGAAACGCCTGAGCAAGCCGGCTTCACTCGCCAGGATCCGGATGAGCCGCACGATCCCGCCGACACCACGAAGATTCCGCTTGGCACGGTCATTCGTACGATCGTCTCGAATCCGGCGGTGTGGGTTTGCGCATTCGCATATGCCTGTACCGGCGCGGTGCGACAGGGGATCGACCAGTGGTTTCCGCGCTACATGCAGGAGGTCCATAACACCGATATGAAGTCGGCGCAGTTTCAGATACTGGCGTTTTCCATCCCGCTCGTCGCGACGCTTGGTTCGCTCACCAGTGGATACATCTCCGACCTGGGCTTCAACGGCCGCCGGGCGCCAGTGGCGGCGGCGCTGTATCTCATCGAAACGATAATCATTATCGCTGCGACATTCTTCCACAGTTCGACATCCGCCATCGTGTTCTTCGTGCTGATCGCATTTACGGCGAACAGCACGCACTCGATCATCGGCACGGCCGCGGCGATGGATATCGGTGGGCGCAAGATGGCGGGGTTTGCGTCGGGATGTATCGACTCGTTCCAGTATTTCGGCGGGATGCTCGCGGGCTTCGCGCTGGGGAGCATCGTCGAAAAGCACTGGGGGAATTATTTTTGGTTCATGGTTCCGTTCGGCGTGATCGGTGCGGCGTTGATGTTCTTTGGCCGCAACATCGTAGAGCGTAGAACGAAGCACGAAGCGATGCCTGCGCCTGTCGGTTTCCCGGTTCAATCCAAGAATTAGGCGAACGGAACCGCTGCCAGTTTGCGCGGACGGGGCTGGCTCGCTTCCGGCTTAACATCCGCCAGAGTCGTCAGTTTTCTCACCTGTGGCCAGATCGCGCCGACGGCGATGACGACAAGGATCGTACCGACTCCGCCAATGACCACCGCGGCACGATGTCCTAGCCATGCCGCGACGAGCCCGGATTCCAGTCCCCCGATCTCGTTACTCGATCCGATGAAGACTTGATTCACCGCGCTGACGCGGCCACGCATTCGATCGGGCGTCAAAAGCTGGATCAGCGTGTGGCGGATGACCACGCTGATGTTGTCAAACGCGCCCATCAGCACCAGCATGGAAAATGACAACGCGAAGTTGTGCGAGATGCCAAAGATCAATGTGACGACACCAAACCCGGCCACCGCCAGCAGGAGCGCACGGCCTGCACGTTGGAAGGGCGGCGTGTGAGCGATGACCAATGCCATCACGATCGCGCCGATCGACGGCGCCGATCGAAGCAGTCCGAACGCGAGTGCGCCGCCGCCCAGGTCTTTTGCGAAGATCGGCAGCAGGAATGTGCATCCGCCAAGCAGCACGGCGAACATGTCCAGCGTCATCGCGCCCAGCATCATCTTGTTCTGAAAGACGAATCGCACGCCCGCGATGAGGTCGGCAAATCGTGGGACCGAGCCGTCGCCGCGCTGGGGCGGCTGCTTGTTCGGAAGCAGCCACACGAGCACGATCGTGATGCTCCAGCAGATCGCCGCGAACAAGTACGCAACAGGGATGCTGAACCCGCAAATGATTCCGCCGAACATCGGGCCGACGACCGAGGCGATCTCGAAGATCGTGCTGTTCCACGTGACCGCGTTCGGAAAAACCGAAGGCGGCACGAGTTGCGGCATCAGCGCCGATCGCGCCGGCCGGCCGAACGTTGCGCCGGCGTTGCCGAAAATCATCAGAGCGTAAATTCCAAGCACGCTGTGCGGTACGTTCGCCCAGAAATACGAGAGCATCGCTAGCGCCAGCGCACACATCGCTGAGATCGTGTGCGTCACGAGCATGATGCGTCGCCGGCTGTGCGTGTCCGCGACGTGCCCCGCCGGCAGCGCGAGCAGCAGCACGGGCGTGGCCATCGCCAGTCCGAGCCAGCCGAGGCTGAGCGCGGAATTTGTTTTCTTATAAATCTCCCAACCTACGGCAACGTTTTGTGTCTGACCGCCAATCACACCCATCCAGAACGCGGCCGCATACAAGCGATAATTTCGGATTCTCAGTGCCGCGTATGGATCGCGCGTGCGCGTGGGCGAATAATCAAGCTGCGGGATGCTTGGCGCCTCGCGCTCCAGTTGCTGTTCGGTGGGTGAAGCGGATGATGCGCGCTCGCCATCGGGCGCTTCGTACGCGAGAATCTGGCTGTCCTCGTTCGCGTTGCGCGCGGCTCGCTGATCTTCGGGTGAGGACATCCGTGTCTCAACATGCTCGGAAGCACGGTTGGTTGCAACACGCAACTTTCCCGGGATGAATCGAGCAACGTAATGTAGTTGACGCGCCGCGACCTCGCCAGCGCAGCTTGCCGAGTTCAACGATCATCAGTACTAATGTGGTAACGTAGTGATTCAGGGAGAACGATGTCGCAACCGCCGCTAGAAGTTTTGAGGCATGAACCGTTGCCCGAGGTCGCGGCGGCGCTGCGAACGTGCGCGCCGCGCATCCTTGCGGAGTGGCGCAGGCGAGTCATCGACGTGCTTCCACAGGCCGACGAACTCACGCGCAAGCAGCTCGACAACAGCATCCCGCGATTAATCGAGCAACTCGCCGAAGCGCTGGCGGCGGAGAATTCGACGCCCACCGATCGGCTGATCGCCGATGCGCCCGCGCATGGCGAGACGCGCTTCCATCAGGACTTCAACATCAATGACATGCTGGTCGATTACCAGATTCTCCGCAGCACGGTGATCGAGGCATTGGACGAGGAGCTGGGTCGGCCCCTGTCGGCGCACGAGAGCATCGGTCTGCACAGCGGCCTGGACGTCGGCATGCGGCGGTCCGCGGCCGAATTCGCGCGGCATCTGTCGGATGAGATAACGCAGGAAGCCGAGACGATGAGCAAGTATCTCTCGTTCCTCTCGCACGACCTTCGCGGCGGGCTCAACGGCGCGATCCTAATGATTGAAGTCTTGAAGCGCGACTTGGCTGCCGAGCCGAAATTCGCATCCTCGATGGACGATCTGGATGTCGTCCGTCGGTCGATGCTCGAAACGGTCGCCACGATGGATCGTTTCCTGCATGCCGAGCGCCTGCGTCGTGGGAAGATGCCGGTCCGCATCGCCGAGCTCGACCTCCGCGAGCTGATGGCCAGCGTTGTCCGAAACGCGCAGCATCAACTGAGCGAACACAAGTCAACGGTGGAGCTGGATCTTGCCGAGCCGACGAAGATTCAAGGTGATCGCGATGCGCTGGCGATCATCTTGCAGAATCTGCTGAGCAACGCGGCGAAATATTCCGCGGGAAAGCCGGTCAAAATCGTCTCGCGCCCGCGCGGCGGCGGTAAGAGTGGGGATGGCGGCCTGCGAATCTCCGTCATCGACCAAGGCCCCGGCATAGCCGCGGAGAAAATGGCAATCCTGTTCGCGCCATTCTCCCGCGGCGAAACCTACGGCAAAAAAGGGATTGGCCTGGGTCTGACTATCGTCCGCCAAGCCGCCGTACTGCTGGGCGGACAAGTGACGGCTGAATCCCAACCCGGCGAAGGCGCGGTGTTCCATCTCGATCTGCCGCCGGTCAAAGTCACCCCGGCATAATGTTCACCGGCGAGTACGGAATATTCATCGTATTCATAGCGATTCCGACAATCAGCCAGAAGCCTGCGGCGACGCCTTCTCCAACGATCAGTCCGATGAAGAACGGCTTGCACGCCATGTAAAACCGCGCGCCGCCGAAGCGGACGATGATCAGCTTCAGCAGCCAGCCGATGAAGATGCTGAACCACAGGTGCTGGCTGGGAAACGTGCCGACGACCAGGAAACCGATCGGATGCAGCGGCCACCACGTGAAACGCAGGCGGAGAAATGAAAGCAGCGTGGTCAGGGTCGCGCCGAACGTGAAGTGCGCGACCGCATTATGTTGCGGGCGATACTGGCCGCGGTCGTAGTTGATCGTTGCGTCGGTGACTTGAAGGGCGACGTTGTCCTCGGCGCCCCACCAGTTGATCGGGATGCGATGCGTGACATCCTGCGTCCAGGCGTAGTGATATTCAGTCCATAACGTGCTCGCGAAACTGACGACGTAACCGACAAACAGCGCGAGGAACATAAGACCCAGCGCGCGACGGAAAACCCGGGTCTTCGCGAGTACATTCAGACGCCGGCGTGTGACGTACTCCGAAGACCCGGATTCTTCAGCAGGCGCGGTTTGATCGATCACTTTCATCCCGTGCGTCGCGTAGACGGTCACGACTTCGCGATAGTCGTAGAACGTCGCTTGGAGGATCGATCCGAGATAGAACGACTCGATCGAGACAGGACGCAAGAAGCCGGCGGTGACGAGCATCTGCCACGGGCGCACCATCGAGATGCGCAACGCGCCGTGAACCAAACCCGTCTCGGCGATGATTCGGGCAATCACCAGCCAGGCCGTCATCAACAGGATTACCAGCGTGAACGCGCTGCCCACACTGCAGCCGGCCAGCGTGAGCCAGACCGTCATCACGATCATGCATCCGATCATCAGCCAGAACGCGATCGGATAGGGGAGATACTTTTCCTCTGGTTCACCGGGGCGGTGGCCGCGCAGGGCTTGGCGGAGCACGAGCGCCCAGTGTTTTCGCGCGACCCACAGGATTGCGATGGCGAACGCCATCGCGCCCCCGAAGGTTTGGTCGTTCACGCCGTACGTTTCGTGATCGCCCCAGAACGTGCCGTTGATCATTCGCCAGACGTTCAGCAGCAAGTAGAAAAAAAACAGGCTGAACGCGACGTGGCTGGAGATGAAGTACGTCACGCCGACGACCGTAAAGAAGATCGCGGCATTCTTTAGTTTGTAGTCGACGTAAGTCCAGGGTGGCGACGTGAGCAGTTGATCGAGATCGTAGTGAACCGGAATGTCGACGAAATATTTCGGCAGCACGCGCGCGAGCCCGCGCCACAGGTGCAGCAGAAACACCGCGGCAAATGCGACCCAGAACGATCGCTGCGACAGGATGGAATTGAGAAACTTCCCGCGCGGCGGCGCTTCAATCAGCGCCAGTTCGATCTGCGCCAACGGAAATGGAAGGCGTTCATTTTCAAACCACTGTCGCCGCACGATCGCACAGAGGCACAGCATCGCGCCGAACGTCGCGAAGGTGAAAATGCCCCACGTGAACGCGGGCATTAGCCACGCACGATAGGGCGGCCAACCCGTGCCGTCCCATCGGCCGGTGAAACCTTCGACAACCGGATCGTGACTCCAATCGGCGGGCGAAGCGCTTTCGAATGTCGGCCAGATCCAGCGCGGGACGTTCATCGATTCGAGCAGGCGCAGGAAATCCGGTTTCTGCGCTGCCTGTCGCATCGGGACGACCAGGTTCGGCACGAGATAACGCATCAACCCGCTGCTGGGCAGGCAGCAACTGACGAGCGTCATCGTAAACGCCACCGCGATTTCGCCGCTGCTCAGCGCCCGATCGGGCCACCACCGCGAGATCGGCGCGTTGATCAGGACGACGGCGAACAGCAGCATCATCACGCCGATCGGAAGATTGTTTCCGATCAGAAACGTGTTGTTCAGCGCGTAATCGTTGTACGGCGTGAGCCCGCAGATCAGCGTGACGCCGAGCAGGCCGAGGAGGATGGAGCGGTAGGTGATCGGAGATCGCTGGGGACCCAGTGAGGAGGTGAGCAGGTGGGGAGGTGAGGAGGTGAAAGAGGGCGGCGCGCTTTCTTC
>JACMJD010000783.1 GCA_014380825.1 Phycisphaerae bacterium
CATCGGCCTGCTCGGCGCGGGCACCTTCGTGCAGGCGGCCGGTACGAACACGGCCACCACGGTCTTCTCGGTTGGCGAGAACGTCGGAAGCATCGGCACCTATACGATCGGCGGCACCGCAGCGCTCTCCTCTCCGGAACTGGACGTCGGCTTTGAGGGCCAGGGCGTGTTCTTCCAGAACGGCGGAACGGTCACCTCACCCAACATCAACCTGGCGGCTCGCAACGGAAGCACCGGAACCTACGTGATGACCGGCGGATCGGTTGTCGCGACCGGCCCGGTCAATCAACCAGGCGATATTATCGTCGCGATCGACAACGGCACGAACGCCAGCTTCACGCAGATCGCCGGCTCCGTCACATCCAGCGGCGACATGAGCCTGGGCTACAACGCCGGCAGCCGCGGAAGCTACACGTTTGACGGCGGGACGATCAACGCGAACCGCGTTCAAGTCGCCGGCAATCCTCTGACGGCGGGCGGGTTCGGAACCTTCACGCAAAACGGTGGCGTGCTCAACGCCAGCGGGACCGTCAAGGTGTGGGGCATCAATCGCGGCGTCTACCGCTTCAACGGCGGGCAGTTCACCGCGAATGCGCTGGACATTACAGGCGGCCGGTACATCGTTGGCGCGGCCAGCGGTGGCGTGCCGCGCGTCAACTCGCTGTCCATCGGAGGGAACGGCCGATTCGACCTGAACGACAACAAACTGATCATCGACTACACGGGCGCCAGCCCGATCGGCGCTGTCGCGACACCCAACACCATTACCAACTACATTGCCACCGGACGTAACGGCGGCGTGGGCGGCACCTGGACCGGGCCGGGCCTGACCAGCAGCACCGCTAACGGAAATCTCTTCGCGGTGGGAGTGGCTGAAGCATCGCAGGCGTTCGGGATCAGCGGCGCAGGCACTGCGACGTTCGGCGGACAGACCGTCGATGCGACCTCGGTCCTCGTCAAGTTCACCTACTACGGCGACACCGACCTGAACGGCATCGTCGACTTCGACGACTATTCACATACCGATCAGGGCTTCAACAACAACTGGCAAGGCTGGTTCAACGGCGACTTCGATTACAACGGCATCGTCGATTTTGACGACTACTCCCTGATCGACTTCGCGTACAACACGCAGACGGTCACGCTCGGGCGCGCAGTTGCGTATCTCGATGGAAGCGATCGCAGCGGCCAGGGCATGAACGCCGACGCCCTCAAGCGCGTGCAGGAACACTACCAACAGTTCGGCGAATCCTACGCGAACGCATTCCTCGCGGCCGTGCCGGAGCCGACGAGCCTGAGCGTGCTCGGACTGGCCATGGTGGGAATGAGTCGTCGCCGACGTCGGTAAGCGACGAGTTGATTTGTATTCAATGAGAAAAGCACGGGTCGCAAGACCCGTGCTTTTTTGTTTGACCAGCGCTGTCATTCCGAGCGAAGCGAGGAATCTCGGGATGACGAATCGCGCCGGCTTCCGAGTTTCCTCGCTTCGCTCGGAATGACGCCATAAGCGAGGTTCACACCGCCGCGGCCTGTTGGAATTCTTTGCGGCGATCCGCCATCTGCGCACGCAGCCGCGCCAGGATGCTGCTGTGCATCTGGCTGACGCGCGATTCGCTCAGGTCCAGCGTCGCGCCGATCTCCTTCATCGTCATCTCTTCGAAGTAATACAGCACGATGATCAACCGCTCGGCCCGGCTCAGGCCCTTGGTCATCAGCTCCTTCAGATCCTTGCGTTGAATCTCCCGCACCGGATCAGCGCCGCGCTTGTCTTCCAGCACGTCGATCTCTCGGACGTCCTTGTTGCCGTCCGTCTCAAACCACTTGCGGCTGAGGCTGACGAGTCCAACCGCCGACGCGTCCTTCGCCATCTTTTCAAATTCGCCCATCGATACTTTCAGTCGCTTGGCGATCTCATCATTCGTCGGCGATCGGCCCAATTCGACCTCGAGCTGCTTGCTCGCGCCGTCGAGCTTATGAGCGCGGCTGCGCACGAGGCGCGGCACCCAGTCCATCGATCGCAGCTCATCAAGGATCGCGCCGCGGATTCGCGGGGCGCAGTACGTTTCGAACTTCACGCCGCGCTCCAGGTCGAACGCGTTGATCGCGTCCATCAACCCGAAGATGCCGGCGGACATTAAATCGTCCAGCTCGACTTCATCCGGCAGCTTCACATGAATGCGCTCGGCGTTGTAGCGGACCAGGTGGAGATAATTCTCCATCAGGATGTTGCGCAGCGGCTCGGTCTTGTTCTTCTTGTACTCGACCCACACCTCTTTGATGTCGCGCTTGGGTTTTGGTGTGGGCTTTGGAAGCTCCAGTTTCTCGCGTTCCTTAGCTTCCTTAAGTGATGTAGCGGCCTTGCTCATTACTGCCTCCCGATCCTTGGGTGTTTAGTGACCTGCGTTATTCTGCTTTCGCTCAACCATCTGCGATGGGAATTCCGATACGAGGGCAACTCTGCTTATCGGTCTACCCATCATTGTTTCGCCTCTGATTTTTCCTGACTTTTTGTCGACACTCGAACCGACTCGGCGACGTTCTCCTCGATCATTCGCCTGGCCATCAGTCCGATAACCAGCGCGATCGCGTAAGTACTGCCCATGGCCACGAGCGCGCGCCCGACGGCCACGCCGAAACCGTTGCCCGCGCCGATCCCGCCGATCAGCAGGCACAGCACGAACACGACCAACGACATTGCACCGGCCAAGCGTTGTGGCATATTTGCCGAGAAGTCAGAGGTCAGAGGTAAGAGGTCAGGAAGAAGTCGAATTCAATTTCTTTCCTGACCTCTGAACTCTGCCCTTTGCCCTCTCACCTCCTGAACCACCGGCTCATTCGATTGAAGAAGCCATCCTGTCCCAGTTTACCCCCGACGCCCTGCTCTAATCGCATTGCGAGCTTTGCGATGCTCTGACTCGCCGCACAGCGCGGGCTGCCGAGCACGAAAGGCTGACGCTTGCGCACCGCCAGCGGAACTTGCTCATCGGCGGGAAGCCAGCCACCGTCGAGGACCGTCACATTCAAAAATTGTTTGGCGACTTTTGCAATTCGGTCGAAGACGACCTTCGCTTCGGCGCTCGATTGCGCCTGGTTGACGAGCAAACTCAGCCGTCGCGATTGATTGTCCTTGCTGACAACCTTGATCACCGCATACGCGTCGGTGATCGCGGTCGGTTCCGGCGTCGTAACGACCAGGACGTGGTCGGCGCACCGCGTGAACGACAGAACGTTCGGACTGATGCCCGCTCCGGTGTCGATCAGGATGATGTCGGTCTGCATTTCGAGCTGGCCAAGCGAATCGACCAGCCGCTGGCGATCCATGTCGGTGAGATCCGCCATGCGTGCAAGGCCGGACGCGCCGCCGATCAATCGGAACCCGCCCGGCCCGGGAACGAGCACTTCGTGCAGCTCTTTCTTTCGCGCGATCACGTGCGACAGATTGCTTGAGAGATTGATATTGCAGAGCACATCGGCATTGGCCAGGCCGAGGTCCGCATCGAGCAGGACGACATCGCGCCCCGCCGCTGCGAATTGGATTGCGAGGTTCACGGCGATGTTGCTCTTCCCGACGCCGCCCTTCCCGCTGGTGATGGCGATGACGCTCGCGCCGACGCGCTCCTTGCCCGGCGCAGCATCTTCCGGCGTCGGTTTGGGCGCCCCATTCGATGGTGGTAGCGATCGCTCCACCATCGTGCGCAACTGCGTGGCCTGATCAAACAGAACAGTCATGTTTCACAGTCCTTCGCCGAGGATCAACCTCGCCAAGCGACGCCCGTCTCCCGTCTCGATATCGTCCGGCACGTTCTGCCCGGTCGTGATGTACGAGAGCGACTTGTTCAACTTGCGAATCGCATTCAGCACAACGCCCACATGCGCGGCCTCATCCAGCTTCGTGAAGATCACCTTGTCGAAATTCACCGCGCTGAATTTCTCCACCGCCAACTCAACGCAATCCTGACTGGCTGTGCTGCACAGCACGAGGTGAATTTCATCCGGCGCGGCCGCGTCTAGAAATCCGCGAAGCTCGTTGATCTTCATCGCATCGCGCGGGCTCCGTCCGGCCGTGTCGATCAGAATGTATTCGCAATCGCTGATCGACCGCACTGCCTCCCGCAGATCGTCGGCCGAGTTCGTTACCCGAAGCGGGCATTGCAGGATATCCGCATATCGCTTGAGCTGATCGATAGCCGCGATGCGATAGGTGTCGATCGTGATCAAGCCAACGGATTTCTTCTCGACCAGTTTCAGCTTCGCCGCCAACTTCGCGATCGTCGTCGTTTTGCCCACACCGGTCGGACCAATCAGCGCCACCACGTGCGGCCCGGTTTTCTTTGTCCGCGTGATCGGCCCGGTCGTCGGGATCAGCTTTTCGATTTGCTCCGCGAGCTTGTCCTTCACGAACGCGTCGTTCTTCAGGTATTCCGGACGAATCTGCTTCTTCAGCGTTCCCATGATCTCGCCGGCCAGTTCCGTCGCCACCTGGTTCTGGATCAGGCGGAGGTAGTAGTCGAACAATTCTTCCGGCACATCCGGCGCGTCCTTTCGGTGGATCGAATCGACCAGACCGGAGACGAGCTTCTTTAGATCTTCGACATCTTTAGCGACTTGAACGGAGAAGATATTCGTCGCCGCCGCCGATTCGAGCAGTGCTCGACCAGGTTGTGGATTGTGCTGCGTGGGCGGGGCTGCGAGCGCAAGATTCACCGCGCCGATCGGCTCCAGCGACCGCGCGACCGGGCCGTCGGCATACGCCGGAACGGTCCGCCCTGCCGCGGCGGTTGCCAGGCGGAATTGCGAAACCGCCGCCACGCGCTGCGGTGAGGGCGTCTTTGTCTGTTCAACGAAATTGTTATTCGCCGGCGCCGCGCGATTTCGCGCCGGGCCGCCAATTCCTTTACCCGCGGTAATCTCCACAAACTCGCGCCGCACCAGGCCAAGCCACGTGCGCTTGGTGTACGTTCGCGTGTGCAGGATCACGGCGTTGAAGCCCATCGCCTGCTTCACCTTTTGCAGGCATTCGATCATCGTCGTTGCTGTGAAAGTCTGGAGGTTCATATGCACTGCACCCTGCCGTCAACGCATGACGCGCGTCGCGGCGAGAAGCCCCTGTTCGAAATGAATTCTAAAGCTCGTCTCATCCGTTGATTCCCACCATCGCGACCGCTTCCACCGCGATCTCCGGCGCCACCTCGTTGTACCCAAGCACCGCCACCTGAGGCAGTGCCGTCTCGATCATCCGTCGCACGATGCCGCGCACCTGCGGGCTGCACAGCACGACCGCCGTGCGACCGGTTTGCGTCAACTCGGCGCACTTGTCCGCGATTTGCTTGGCGATCTGCTGCTGCGTCTGCGGCGGCATCGTCAAGTTCGTGCCGCGCTCGGATCGCTCGACGTGTCCGTTGATCAAATCTTCCAGCGCCGGATCGATCGTGATGCACCACAAACGATCGCGCTCGTCGACATATTGCTTGCAGATCGTCCGCGCCAGCGCGTGGCGGACGTATTCACCCAGAACATCCAGATCCTTCGTGCGCGGCGCGTAGTCGCCTAGCGTTTCGAGGATCGTCTCGAGATCGCGCACCGGTACGCGCTCGCGCAACAGGCTCTGGCAGACGCGTTGCAGGTCGCCGGGCTTGAGGATCGTCGGCACGACCTCTTCCACCAGGGCCGGGCAACGCTGCTTGAGGTTGTCGATCAGGTTCTTGATTTCCTGCCGCGTCAGCAACTCGTGCGCGTGCGACTTGATGACCTCCGTGAGATGCGTCGCCAACACGGCGGTCGCCTCCACGACCGTGTAATTCAACAGCTCCGCCTGCGCGCGTTGCGGTTCGGTAATCCAGTATGCCGGCAGACCGAACGCCGGTTCGGTGGTTGCCTCCGCGCCTGGGATCGGGCCGGACGTCGCGCCGTTGTCCATGGCGAGGAATTGTTCCGGATACGTCACGCCCCGCGCGACCGGCTGGCCCTTGATCTTGATGATGTAGTCGTTCGCCGAGAGCTGCATGTTGTCGCGGATGCGGATGGGCGGGACGACGATGCCCAGATCGATCGCGATCTGCCGGCGAATCAGGCTGATGCGATCGAGCAAGTCGCCGCCCTTCGCGGCATCCACGAGCTTCACCAGGCCGTAGCCGACTTCCAGCTCCATCGCGTCGACGTCGAGCAGTTTCTCGACCTTTTCCGGCTCCTTCTTCTCCGACTCCGCATGCTCCGCCGCGGCTTTCGTGCTGGCGCGCTTTTTCTCTCCCTTCGTCAGGATGTACGCAAGGCTGCAGCATCCGGCTCCGAGAATGATCATCGGAATTTTTGGCATACCCGTGAGCATCAGGATTCCAAGGAATGCGGCGGCGATCATCAGCGAGCGCGCGTTGCCGAAAACCTGCGTCATCAACTCATCGCCAAGATCTTTACGGCTGCTAGTGCGCGTCACGATCAAACCAGCGGCGAGCGACACGACGAATGCGGGAATCTGGCTGACCAGTCCGTCGCCGATCGTAAGCTGCGTGTAGAGCTTGGCGGTGGGCAGAATCTCCCAGCCGTTCTCAACCATGCCGACGTACAGGCCGCCCAAGATGTTGACGAACGTGATGACGATGCCGGCGATTGCGTCGCCGCGGACGAATTTGCTGGCACCGTCCATCGCACCGTAGAAGTCCGCTTCCTGCGCGATCGCTTCGCGACGCTGGCGGGCCTGCGGTTCGGTGATTACCCCGGCGTTCACATCGGCATCAATCGCCATCTGCTTGCCTGGCATCGCGTCCAACGTAAACCGCGCGGCTACTTCAGAGATGCGCGTCGCGCCTTTGGTAATGACGACGAACTGAATCACGAAGATGATCACAAAGATAATGATGCCGACGGCGAGCGAACCGGCGGTCACCATGCTGGCGAACGTGTGTACGACTTCGCCCGCGCCGCTCATCGCGCTGACCGGATCTTTGAATCGCGTGCCGGCCGTCAGGATCAATCGCGTGGTGGCGACGTTCAGCACGAGCCGGAACATCGTGACCGCCAGCAGCAGCGACGGCATGACCGCGAACTCGAGCGGGCTCTTCACGTAGATTGTCGTCACGAGCACGATCACGGAGATCGTCATGTTGACGATCAGCAAAAAGTCCAGAATCGCCGGCGGCAGCGGCGCGAGAATGACCACCAGCAGCGCGATAAAGAAGAACGGAAAGATCAGCCCACGATTATCGCGAAGGCGAGCGAGCAGAGGATGTGGTGCGGCGATCGCAGACATTGTCTAACTACGCGCTTTTCCGTTTCAGCTTCCCACTCAACTCGTACACGTATGCAAGAATCTCCGCGACGGCGGAGTAAAACTGTTCGGGGATTTCCTGGCCGACGTCGACCAGCTTGTACAACGCTCGCGCGAGCGGCGCGCGTTCGACGATCGGCACGCCCGCTGCGGCGGCGATTTCTCGGATGCGCAGCGCGAGCAGATCGGCGCCCTTTGCAATCACGCGCGGGGCGTGCATGTCGCCCGAGTCGTACTTCAACGCGATCGCGAAGTGCGTCGGGTTGGTGACGACCACGTCGGCCGCGGGCACGTCTTTCTTGATTCGCTGCATCACCCGCTGCATCGCAATCTGGCGGCGGCGCTGTTTGATTTGCGGATCGCCTTCCATGCGGCGCATCTCGTCTTTCACTTCCTGTTTGCTCATCTTGAGCTTTTTCTCGACGCGGAAGCGCTGATACGCGTAGTCGATGATCGCCAGGATCAGCAGCAGGATGCCGACGCGGATCGCGATCGCATAAACGATCGCTGCGCCCAGCCCGAAGCTCTGCATGAAGCCGAGTTTTTGCGAGGTGAGAATGTCGATCATCCGCGCGTGAATCGCGGAATACGCGACGAGCCCGATCAGCGTGACCTTGATGATGTTGAGGACGAGATGGCCCATCCCCTGCCCGCCGCCGAGGAGTTTGCTCACGCCTTTGAACGGATTGAGCGCGGCCAGGTTTGGCTGAAGACGTTTCGTGCTGAAGAACAGGCCGACTTGAAGGACGTTGCCGAGGATCGCCACGGACATTGCCACGAGCAGCAGCGGCGCGAGCGCCATTCCGACCGCTTTGGCGGCCATCACGCAGGTGTGCCACGCGTCGTCGGTCGCGCCGGCTGACAGCGCGGCGCCGGACAGGAGATAGGTCAGCAACGTCCGCAGCGCGCGGAACAGGTTTCCGCCGGTCGCGTTCAGCGTGTACATCACCCCGATCAGCAACGCCGCCGCGACGATGTCGGGGCTGCGCGCGATGTTGCCCTGCTCGCGCGCTTCCGTGCGCCGGCGAGGCGTAGGGGCTTCAGTCTTATCTCCAAAATCTTCGGCCATCGTTCATCCTTGAACGAACAAACAAAACGTCAATTCTTATTTCACGGCGCAGCGACTTGCGGCGTCGTCCAATGTTGGAACGCCATATCGCCCCACTCCAGGTGAATGTCCTTCAGCAGATTTCCGGTCAGCCGAAGACCAAGCACCAGAACGACTACTCCGAGAATCGAGCGAATGGAAAGTCCCATCGCCATCACGTTCATCTGCGGCATCGCCTTGCCGATGCAACCGAGCGATAAATCGACGATCAACATGGTCATCAACATCGGGGCCGCCAACTGCACCGCGAGCGCAGCGGCCGATTGCAGCAGGCCGACCAGCATGGCCAGCACGTCATCATTAACGCTGGCGGTCATCAGTGGCAGCGCGTCGAAGCTCATCCGCACACCGCGAAGCAGCGCGTGATGTCCATTCACTAACGGGCTCAAGAAAACCATCATCGTGAGCATGAAGTACAAGTCTCCGACCAACGAAGCGCCGCCGCCAAACTGCGGGTCGAGCACCTCGCCCATGTTCAAGCCCATCTGCTGGCCCATGATTTCACCGGCCCATTGCGCGGCAATGAACACCAGACTGACGACCATGCCCAGGGCCAACCCGAAGGCCATCTCCGATCCAATTCCAAGTGCCAATCCCCAGGTCGTTTCCGGCAACACAACCGAGCGTTGTTTCAGCGAGCTGGTCATCGCCATCGCCAGCACCAGCGCGATCATCACCTTCACGCGCTTCGGGATCTTCGCGCTGCCGAAGAGCGGCGCAAACAACATCATCCCGGCCAGCCTGAACAGGACCAGCACGAACACGGGCACGGAACCAAGCAAATCGGCGACAGACATGGTTGCAACCGAAGAGCCTTCGCTCTTGCGAAGGCCCCTCACCCTAGCCCTCTCCCGGAGTACCGGGCGAGGGGATAAGACTTCAGCTCATTCCGCCCGAGAAAATCACCGCGGCGTATTCGAGCAAGCGCTGGCCGATCCACGGCATCAGAACGATCGCCGCGATGATCATCGCGGCGATCTTGGGCACGAACGTCAGTGTCTGTTCCTGGATCTGTGTAACCGCTTGCAGAAGCGAAACGAAAACGCCGACTCCCATTCCGATCAAGAGCATCGGCGCGGAAACCAGCATGGTCAGTATCAGCGTCTGACGAATTAAATCGACAGCGTCTTTGGTTTCCATTCTTCGCACCCTTCCATGCGTGCGGTTCGACGTGACAAGCGATCGCCTGTTCGCGCAGAACGACTTTTCAGATTTGAAGGACACTTGCCCGGTGTCCCGCGTCGCAACAACTCATCCATGAGTCGCGTGCGACGACGATTATCCCGATCCACCGAAACTACCGATTAGGCTCGCCGTAATCAAGCGCCAACCATCCACTAACACGAACAAAAGCAACTTGAACGGAAGCGAAATCAAAACCGGCGGCAACATCATCATGCCCATGCTGATGAGAATTGTGGAGATCACAATATCCACCGCGAGGAATGGTAGATAGATCTTAAATCCCATCATGAACGCCGTCTTCAATTCGCTGAGCATAAACGCCGGAACAAGTGTCAACGTCTCGACGTCCGCCCAGGTTTTTGGCTCCGGCTTCCCGGATGCCTCGCACATCATGAAAACGTCTTCGTCGTTCTTCGCCAACTGGATTTGCTTGATCATGAACTCGCGGAGTGGTTGCTGCGCCAACGTGAGCGCAGTCGATTGATCGAGCGTCCCATTCATGTACGGCTGAAGCGCCTCGTTGTTCACCCTTTGCCAGGTTGGCCCCATCACGACGAAGGTCATGAACAGCGACAGCCCGATCAATACTTGATTGGGCGGCAATTGCTGGGTGCCCAGTGCTTGGCGCAGAAGCGACAGCACGATCACGATCCGCGTGAAGCTGGTCATGAGGATCAGGATCGCCGGTGCGAGCGACAGAACGGTCAGTAGAATAATTAACTGCATCGCGGCGGAAAAATTTTCCCGCTTTGTCAGATCCATCTGCGACAGGTTAAGGCCACCCGTCGGGGTGATCGGTGATGCAAGATTGAGATTGATCGGAGCGGCAGTTTTTGCCGGCGTGCTGGTGTTGTCGACTTGATTCGGCTCAACGCGATCGCCAGGCGTTTCTTGCGCGTTGGCAAAAGTCGCGCTGACAATCAGCGCAAACAGGCCGGCAATCCAGACAAATTTTCGAAAACGACCCACGAGAGACTCCATTCTCTACGCGTTCCCCGACGTTCTAACGATTCGCTACGTCAACAAAGCCTGTCATCCAGACCGGTACTCCGCGAAGGATCTGGCTTCACGTGTTACGCTAGATGCTTCACGGCGTACCGTTCAGCATGACAGCCTTTTCGCGCTACGAGCCACGCGACCGGTTAGCGAGCAAACGGACTCGATCCATCAAGCCGTTGATCTCGCTCGCCGCCGCGACCAGTTTGCGGTCGGGCGGCGATTGTTCGTCAGGTTCGGGCGCTACTTCATCAGCCAGCAATTCGCGTCGCACCGCCTGCGATGTCGTGGCCGGCGCGGACGCCAGCGCTTCATCATCTTCCGCTTGAAACTGCGTTTCCGCTTTTCGGAACATCGAAGCGAACGCGCCGACCGATGAGTGATTCGACTCACTCTGCAACTGCCCCACCAGCTCGGCCACCTCATCCGGATCGGTGATTTCGGCGAGCGGATTCATGCTTGCACCGCTGTCGCCGACCAGCACCAGGCGCTTGCCGATCTTCACCAGGAGAAACTGTTGCTTTGGCCCGATGACCGATCGCGAAACCACGCGGATGATCTGCGATTTCCGTCCGACCGAGACCGCCGGGAAGAGTTTCTTCATCGCGAATCGCGCCACCAGGATCACGCCCAGCACCAGCGTGAGCGACAGCCCAACGCGTTTCAGATCAACAGTCGCACTCGGATTGCTGCGATTACGCGCCTCAGTCGACGTGGCGGCCGTCGTTGGACTCTTTTGCAATTCGGTGCCCCGCCGAATCGGTTCTCGTTCAATCGCGGATTGCAATACCGCACTGTTTGATGTGGTCGGGCCGGTCGTGGGTATCGCAGGCACCGCGATCGCGGAGCCGCAACACAGCAGCGCGCAAGCTGCCGCGCGCACTGTATGTTTCTCGATGCGCGTCAACTCTATTGCCCCTCGTCCTTGATGCCCGCGATGATCTCATTCACGCGCACGCAGAAATTTTCGTTCAGAACCAGCACTTCGCCACGCGCGACCAGGCGATCGTTTACGAACACGTCCACCGGATCGCCGGCGAGCTTATCAAGCTCGACAACCGAGCCCTCGCCCAGTTTCAGCACGTCTTCCACCAGCATGCGGCTGCGGCCGAGCTCGATCTTTACGTTCAGCTCGACGTCGCGCAGCAGGTCGATGCTAGAAATCTGCGCGTCCGCCATGACCTGATTGAAGTTCGGCAGTTCAAACGCTTCACCGGCGGGCTGTTGAGCAGCCACATTTTCGGCATTTAGTCCGCTAGGGGTCGCGCTTGGATCTTCGAAGGCAGCCTGCTTTAAGAGCTCGTCGATCGTTGCCTGGTCAATGGCGCCGTCGAAGGACGCAACATCGACAGACGCCTCAGCAGCAACCGCTTCAGTTGCCGGCGCGCTCGCGACCGCATCAACCGGCGCGGGAACATCGACCGGCGCTGCGCTGGCAATTGGATCGGGAGCCTCGGGCGTTGGCGCAGTCGCGGGTGGAGTTTCAGGACTTGCCTGCGGCGGGTCGTCAGACATGGTTTACCATCCTTGGCAAATTCTGCGTTCAGTCGTGTGACGAAGATTACGCCACTAGACCGCAGCAGGTTCGCGCGGCGATCCGTCGCCACGCGTTGCACAACAAACGACTTCGAACATCAATAATCGGTGCGGAACGGAATGCACCGAGGCACCAGAACTTCGTCAATGAGCCCCTCACCGACGATCTGATCGAGCTGATACTTAACCTGTCTACGTAACGTTTCGAGGCCCGGTTCCGATCCGCCGCCAAGTTTCTCGGGATCGGTCTGCGCAATGATGGTCCGAATTCGGTCGGTAATCAAGTTCTTTCTGTCACCAATCGCGGATTTAACTGTCGCTTCGTTGGACGTTTTGGTGACGGCGAAAATGCTCACGTCATAGAGAAATGTTCGTCCACTGAGTTTGTTGGGCGCGCGGAAGCTGAGGACTTCGATCTCGATGGACTTTTTGTTGTTCGCAACACCCGCGCCTTTTTCGCCGTGTTCACCGGCGGCGGCGCCGTGACCGTCGCCGTGTTCGTCAACCGCCGAGGCAACTTCCGCGCCCGCCGCGGCCTTGGGTGAGCCGCCGAGAAATTTCATTCCAGCGAAGAGAACGACCGCTTCGATGATCATCACGCCGCCCAACAACACGGGCGTCTTGCTGAGCATTCCACCGATGCCCCCGCCCGCCGCGGCCGGCGCAGCGGCGCCAGCGGCTGGTTTCGCGCCAGCATCTTTTTTATCCGCGGGTGCGGCCGCTGGTGCTGCGTCTGGTTTTTTTTCCGCTTTGTCCGACATGTGCCCTGGCCTTTTTCGATTCGAACTGGATCAACCATGAATCGTCCGAGAACGCCCGATAACTCCGGGCGTCGAACGATCATCCAATTCTCTATCGGCAAAGAATCGCGAAGGCTTGGACTGCATGTCGCGCAAGATTCGCGCGGGAGAGGTCAGAGGGCAGAGTTCAGAGGTCAGAAAGTACGCGTTAGTCGCTCAACGGACGCCGAATCAGGCGGGCGTATTCGATCGCGCGCTTGGCGACCTCTGCGATCGTTTCCTTCACCATCATCTTCTCGCCAGTGTCGCAGCAGATCACCGTGTCCGGCGTCTGTTCCACGTAACGAATCTTCTCGACGTTCATCACAAACTGCTGGCCGTTGAGTCGAGTCAGGGTAATCATATCGCGCGCTCCGCGGGCCTTTGAGGACAAGCAAAAGAGGCCCCCGCGACAGCAGAATGAACACCCTGTCGCGAGGGCTCTCCAAATCGAACTCGATCAAGGCTCCGCCTCAATCTGCTCGCCTGCCACGCTGGTGTTCGGAGCGCGACGGCGTCGTGTTTGTCAATTCATCCGATCCATCGACACGCGACTATCGCGTGGCGTTGAGCAGTTCGGTCAGCAACTGATCGCTGGTCGTGATCACCCGGCTCGACGCCGAGAAACCCGTTGACGCGACAATCAGGTTGATAAATTCGGTTGAGAGATCGACGTTGCTCTGCTCCAACGAGCCGGCGCGAACCGCGCCCGAGCCGAGCTGCAACGGCGCGGTGATGATCGCCACGCCGCTATTCGCGCCGGCGGCGTACATATTGCCGCCGTTGTCGACCAGGCCGGCGGAGTTCTTGAATGTCGCGACCGCGAGCTGTCCGAGATTTCGCGTCAGTCCGTTACTGAAGCTGCCGGTGATAATCCCGTTCGCGCCGATCGAGAAGTCGTTGAGCTGCCCGATGGCCGAGCCGTCCTGCTTGGTCATCACGAGCTGTGAATCCTGGCTGGTGAGCGACGTGATCGAATCGAGATTCAACGTCATACTTAGCGGCGAGATCGCGCCCGTGTTGGCGCGATCGACGGTCAGCGTCGTGCCGGTGCTGGTCACGAGCTGGCCCTCGTTATCAAACGTCAGCGTTCCGGTGCCGAGGATCTGCCCTTCCCCGCCGGGCGTGAAAATCTTCGCGTCGGTGTCGTCGCCGCTGGTGGCGAAGAAGCGCCAGGTGTTGCCGGTGTTCGATTTGCTCTCGAGCACAGCGGTGACATTGACGCTCAGCGGCGTGCCGAGCGAATCGTAGCCGACGAAACTCGTGTACACGCTCTCACCGGTCGGGTCGCTGGCGACGCCGTTCAGATCGGTTCCATTCCCAAAAGCAAACGGCGCGCTGCCGGCACTGGAAGTAAGACTCGTGCCCGACAGCGAGATCGCGTTATCCAGGCCCAGGTTTCCGGTAATGATGATGTGCCCGGTGTTGGCGGCATCACCCGTGAGCGCGCCGACGGTCACGCCGGGCGTCGGTGCGGGCGCTGTGGAAGCGACGCTGTTATCGATCCCAAGCGACTGCTGGATGAAATCCGAAAAGTCGGTGATCGTGTCGGTCGCGGCCACCGTATAGCTCAGCGGCGGCAGATCGCGTCCGCCACGCTTGCCGGTGATCGTGATGACATCGCCGGTATTCACCAGCGGCGTCGCAGTTGCGGCCGGATCGCGCAGATCGATCAGCAACGAAGCCGCGCTCGGTGTCGCAGCGGTGCCGCCGTTGAAATCGGTCAGCGCCTGGCTGTTCAAGATACTCGCGCCGCTGGCGACCGCGCCGTTGGCGTTCAAGTTTCCTTCGAGCGTCACTTCGCGGGTTGGGGTCGCGCTGCTCGTCGTGCCGATCGGAATCTCCACCGGCGCGAGCGCGCCGGTGAGGATGTTGAAGTTAGCATCCACGCCGTAGCCCTGCACGAATTCGCCCGTGCTGGTGACGAGCTGGTTATTACTGTTCAGGCTGAACGATCCATCGCGCGTGAAGAACTGCTGCTTTCCCTTCACGATGAAAAACCCGTCGCCGTCCATTGCCAGATCCGTCGCGCGGCCAGTCGCTTCGATCGGGCCGGGGGCGAAATTCTTTTCGATCGCTGAGACGACAGTTCCCAAACCGCGCTGGCTCGGGTTCTCGCCACCAAACGTAGCATCCGGCGGCGCGCCGGCGGCATCGGTCACATAGAACTGCGGCTTGAAGAGCGCGCGGCTGGACTTGAAGCCCACCGTGTTCGCATTGGAAATATTGTTGCCGACAACGCTGAGCCGCGCCTGATTTGCGTCGAGCCCGGATAAGCCGGTGAAGAGCGTGCTGGTCAGACCCATTTGATTACGTCCACAAGAAAATCTGATTGGTTCGGCCTTCGCGGCGCTCCGCGCCGCGATCGAACACTTCAGATTGCCTGCCTGCTCTCTAACAAAGACCCGGCTCCGCCGGATCGTTCACGTACAAATCTATTTTGATACCGCTGGAGTCGTCGGCGCGCCCGTTGGTCCGGTCGCGATGTTCATGACTTTCGTCAGCTCCAGCGACTTGCCGCTGTCCAGCTCGAGGAACACCGAGCCTTCTTGGACGCGCACCGAATTCACCAGCCCGGTGACCTCTTCCCCGCGATCGCCAGTGCCCTGCACTGATTTTCCGATCAGGTTGCCGGCCGCGCCCAGGTTGTTCTGCAACACCATGCTCTTGAGGCTGTCCGTCAGCGTCGTCTGCGACTGAAGCTGCCCGATCTGGCTCATCTGCGCCAGCAGCTCCTGATTCTTGGCCGGCTCCATCGGGTCCTGGTTCTGAAGCTGGGTGATCATCATCTTGATGAAATCCTCAGTCTTCAGCGCGAAGCTTTTCTTCGGCATCTGGTTGGTCGCACCGGGCACGGTCGAAGGAGCCTGAGCAGTCGTCATGCAGAACGATTCGACCACAACGCGAGCGAGCAATGAGATTTTTGACGGGGTAATCTGCGCGAGCGAAGGAACTGCGCCTCGACGCGCGAAGCTTGCCGACTACCGCAGGGCGGTCGCATGTGGCGGCGCAGAACGTCATTCCGAGCGTAGCGAGGAATCTCGGGACGGCGAAAAGTGTCCGGCTACCGAGATTCCTCGCTACGCTCGGAATGACAGTAAGCGATCACCGCGCGTAACGGTCAGATGCAATCGCCCTGCCGACTACCGCCATTTCGGTCGCCGAATTCGCCGGGCCAAGCCAGGACCGCACTGAACGCGATCGGACAAAGCGCACCGCTCCCTTCGGCCAAGTTGCACAAGCAATCGCTGATCGCGGCGGACATCGGGTTGTGATGGAATCGTTCGGATCGAATCAGGCGACCATATCCAGCGGATCGCTGCCCTCATTCAACTTTCGCCACATGCGCTGGAGCAGCTCGCGCCGTTCTTGTTCGCGCCGGCCGGGCGAATCCTGGGCTTGGCCCTGCGATTGGCGATCGTCGCTTGATTGATTTTGTGACTGATGATTCCGCGGCGCCTGCTCGACGTGAAGCTTGTCCACCGCGACGCCGGAATTCTCCAGCGTTGTTCGCAGTTCACCCAAACTATGGCTGAGCAACCGCGTGGCCTGATCGCTGGTCGTTTCGAACGAAGCGTTCATCACCCCATCGCGCATCTGCACGGCCACCTGGATCGCACCGAGCTCTGGCGGGTTCAGCCGAATCTGCATCGTGCCGCCATTGGGAAGGAGATTCGTGCGAACGGACGTCACGATGTTCGCGTGATTCTCCGCCGCGAAGGCGCGCTCGCTGATTTGAGCGGGCTGCGCCGGCGCGGTTACCTGCGTATGCGCAATCGGCGCGGGTTTCGCGGCGTCGATCAGCGATGCGCCTCGCTCGCCAGCGTTGAGATCTACATGCTTCGCCTGGCCGTTCGACGGCTCGAAGCTGAACTGCGTGGCGGTAAAATCGGTGGATTCACCATCACCGTCATCCAGCAGGTTTGCGCTGAATTGAAAACTGGAAGCGCGAACGTCGCCCTCCGATGACTTGCGTTCGCCATCGTTCGTCGGCGGTTCATCCGTTGGTTTCACCGCGCCGATCGCATCGGTTCTCACGGCATCTGGCGCTCGATCGACATTGGCCGGCAGTTGATTTGTGGCCGCCGCAGGCTCGCGGGGTACAAATTCCATCGACTCCGGTATTTCCATCTCGCTGTCCGCGAAAGCTTCGGTTTCATCCGGCAGCGGAAGCTCGAACCCAACGGGCGCGGCCGCATCCTCGTCATCGAACTCGGCAACCTCGGTATCCTCAACTTCCGGCGATTGCAGCACCAACGGCGGCACGTCCGTCGCGTCGATCGGCGCGACATCATCACTCGCGGCATCGTCCGCCTTCAACGTCGCTTCGTCGGTCGTCGTCACAGGCGCCGGCACACCGACGGCGACTCCGACGTTGACGACTTGTTCCGCGGTTAGCGGATCGTGAGTTGCTGGCTTTGTCGTCGGTGCTTCTTCACCATCTCCTTCAACCAACTCAGTTACCGTGGATGCTTCATCCACGGCCTGCGTCAGTTCAGGCCGCTTCTTCTCGACCGTTGCAGCGCACGGCGGCTCGTTCGTTGGATTCGCTTCGTCCGCCGGCTTCTTCGCGCGCGTTTTCGCCGCCGGCGTTCGCTTGCCGGCGCGCTCGGTCTTCTTTGGCTCGGTGTCGTCAGTGCGCTTTGGCTCTTCGTTCTTCGACGAATTGCGATTCTCGAGGATCTGGTCAAAAGATGACGGCTCCAGCGACGTTCGCTTCGACGCGGCGACGCCGCGATTGGCGGATGTGATCTTCGCCGACGCTTGTTTCGAATTCGATGCTTCTGCCGTTCGCATTAACTTATTCCTTTGCCGAGGCCTGCGCCGGAGCCGGTTGCGGCGATTGCGCGACGTCGGGCACCCGCAACCGTTGAAGCGCTTTCTGGATAAATTGCATTTCCTCAGGCGACTTGAATTCCTTGATGATGCGCGTCGCCGCGCGCGGTTCCATCGCCTGGAGGTATTGTGCGACGGTTCGATCGTCGAGCCCCAGGAAAATCGTCTTCACCTGCTTGCCCGCCATCGATTTGTACAACGCCAGGCTATCCTGGAAACCCTTGTCCGTTTCAAGCTTCGTCGCTTCCTGCTCGCGCTTGGTGAGCGTCGTTTCTTTCTGATCGACCGCGCCGCGATCGCGCGCGAGCTGTTGCTTGGCCAATTCGATCTGACGCTGCAGATCGGCCAGTTCGCGCTGTCGGCGATCGAGCTGTGCCAGTTGCGCATCAAACGTGTGCTGGATAAACTCCACCTGTTCACCTGCCGGCCGACCGACTTGCTGCGCGAGCAACTCTTCCAGCCGCACGATCGGCTGAGTGGTTGCGACCGATGCCGGCTGCGTAGTCGGCGCCGCCTCCGCCGCAGGCGGCGGAAACAGGATGTCCTTGATCGCCATCACCCGCTCGCGATCGAGATGGCCGCTGGTTTTCAGATAGCCGACGCCCGCGCCGATCGCGATAAAGTTGATCGCGAGCATCAGCACGATCACGTTGAACAGCTTCTTCATTCTCCACCGCCCATCGTCTCGTTCACTAGATTCGCGTAGCCGATCTGCGTGCCGATCTCATCCATCTCCGCCTGCTCGCGTCGCGCCTGATCTTCTTTCCATCGCATCAGATGTCGTTCGCGCAATCGTTCGATCACCTTCTTCTGCTTGGCCGCATCAGCGAGCTTGCGACGCGCATCGTCCACCTGCGCCTGCGCCGCGGCGATCGTCTGCACCACGCCAACGCCCTGCCGCTTCATCGACAACAGAAATCGTCGATGGGCCGTCAGAAAGCTCAGATCGATCGCGCCGGTCAGGTGATTCTGCCGCAGATCTTCTGATGCGCTCCGCAGCGCATCGTCCAATCGCTTCAGCTC
>JACMJD010000784.1 GCA_014380825.1 Phycisphaerae bacterium
CTGTGCTGACCGTGACGCTAACCGGCTTCGCAACGCCGATCGCGTAGGCGAGCTGCACTTCGGCGCTGCGCGCCAAGCCCGCGGCCACGATGTTCTTGGCAATGTAACGGCCCATGTAACAGGCGGAGCGATCGACCTTGCTTGGATCTTTCCCGCTGAACGCCCCGCCACCGTGCGCGCCGCGCCCGCCGTAGCTGTCCACAATGATCTTGCGACCGGTGAGCCCCGTATCACCGTGCGGTCCGCCGACGACGAATTTGCCGGTCGGGTTGATGTGGAACACGATCTGATCGTTCCAAAGCTTCTTCGGAATGCACGGCTTGATCACCTCGTTGATGATGATCTGCTTGGCCTTCTTGCTGAACTCATCGTTCTTGTCGAGCACGCTTTCATCATGCTGCGTGCTGACGACGCAGGTGTGAACCGCGATCGGCCGTTCGTTTTCGTATGAGATGGTGACTTGGCTCTTGCCGTCCGGTCGCAGCCACGGCAGCTTTCCGTTCTGACGCAGCAGCGCGAGTCGTTCGACGATGCGATGCGCCAGGTGAATCGGCAGCGGCATGAGCGTTTCGGTCTCGTTGCACGCGTAGCCAAACATCAATCCCTGGTCGCCGGCGCCTTGGTCTTTTTCGTTGTCTTCGGCCTTGTCGACACCGCGCGCGATATCGGGCGACTGCGAGTGGATCGCGGTCAGCACGCCGCAGCTTTCCCAGTCGAAGCCGATGTCCGGGTGCGTGTAGCCGATCTCCTTGATCGTCTGCCGCGCGATGGCGGCCGCGTCGACGTACGCCTCGGTCGTCACTTCGCCCGCCAGGATCACTTGCCCGGTCGTCACGAGCGTCTCGCACGCAACGCGGCTGCGCGGGTCCTGCTCGAGAATCGCGTCGAGAATCGCGTCGGAAATCTGATCGGCCACCTTATCCGGATGGCCCATGGTGACGGATTCAGAGGTGAACAAGTGTTCGGTGCGTGCGAAGGACGATTTCACGTTAAACGCTCCTGCTTAGCTTCGTTAGAGACGCGGTGCGCGGCTGGCGGTCGCGATAAATTCGATTTAGTCCGGATCGGGAATTCGAGGCGGAAAGATACACCGGCACATTCTTATCGGCAAGAGTACCCAAATACTGCGATATGAATGGCTGCAGCACACGTTGGAACCGTACCGGCGAGCAATCACTTCTTTTTCGTCTTGCCCGAATCGTCCTTCTTGTCATCCTTTTTCTTGCCGCCCAGCCCGCCAAGGATGTCGCCGATCGGGTTGCTGCCGTCGCCCCCTTTATCTCCGCCGACGCCGGGGATGAGGCCTTTGATCGCGTTCTCGGCGATGAACTTCTGGATGTCCAACTCTGGCTTCGTCGCGAACCCACGCAGCGGGATGACGGCGCCGTTCGGCGCGTACTTTCGCAGATCGCGAATTAAGAGTTCGGGAGAAATGTCGACGATAAAATCCTGGAGCCGCAGATCCGCAAGACTCACCGCGCCATTGAATTTCAACGGCTGGCCCTGCAAAACCCGTTTTCCGGTTTTGGCGTCCTCGATTTCCTTATCGATCAGCACGGTCAGATCCGTCCGAGCCAGACCGCTTGCGATCGAGATCGTGCTGTCGGGAATTCGGCCGCTAATCGCATCCGCTCCGAGCGCCTTGGCGAGCACGCTGGTGACGATGCCGCTGAGCTTCACGTCCTCGACGTTCAGCACGAGCGTAGCGTTGGCGTGACGATCGCGCGAGGTGAGATCACCGATCGGCACACGGTTGAACTGGGCGACGCGAAGGTTGATCAGTCCTTCGGCCGTGCTTGATCCGACGAACAGCACCGCGCCGATTTTCCCGAGCGAATCCGCCAGCACGGGATTCAGGCGAACCTGCTGAAGAATCTGTTTGTCCTTCGGGATTGTCAGGTTGAGGTTGGGCGTTGTCAGGTCGACCGTGATACCGGCGAGGTTGAGCGCGCCGGTGTTGGCGTAACCATTTTCTGGTTTCAGTTCCGGCGCAGGCTTTGTCTTCGTTCCCGTTGGTGGTTCGGTCGCATTGCGACGGGTTCCTCCACCGCCGCCCAGCAGACCAGCAAGGCCGCTTCCGTTTGCTTTGCCGTCGTTACTGTCTTCCGGCGTCGGCGGACGCGCGCCAATGCTGCCCGCCTGCGTGACCAGCACGCCGCCAGTGACTTTGAACGGCAGATCGATCATCTGCGCCGTTATTCCCTGCGGGAGATCCAGCAGTTCCAATCCGATCGAGCCGTCCGCGTTGAGCGACTTGAACGATTGGTAAACCGTATCCTTCTTCGGAAACGCGCCGCTGACGTTAAACGTGCTTGTCTTTTTGCCCGCGACTTTCAGTTCCTTGTACTGCTCGCGCATTTCCGGCGACAACATCGGAAACGCGATCTTCCACAGCGTCGCGAGGTCGTATGTGAGATCGAGCTTCGCGCCGCTGATCGTCCTGGCGGTATTCCATTTCGCAACACTGCCCACGGTATTTACCACCAGCGCATTGCTCCGCGGCATGCTGACATTCAACGTCTTGATCGTGGCCGTCTCCGTGTCGAGGTTGGCGGACAAGTCGTTCTTTACTTCGATCGCGTCTTCGAAGGCCGTCTTGTCGCCGTCCTTCATTGAGAATTGCGGGACGGAGATGTTTCCAACCAGGTTGATGACATTGCCATCGTTTGCACGCGTGGTCGAAATCCGCTGCAACAGCGAATAATTCCCGCTGTACGGCAGCGGCTCCGCTCCCTGAAGCACCGCGAGCAGCGGGACGAGCGCATCAATCGTGCCATCGAGCTTGATCGCGCCGTTCGCCTGCAGTTTATCCTGCGGCGACGTGACGCTCAGCTTCTCCGGCATCGCGATCATCGCCACGCCACCGAGATCGCCGGACAACTCGTTGACCGTAATCGAATCAACTAGCTCGCCCTTGTTCGCCAGCGACGCCGCGAGCTTCAGATCGATGTCTTTTTCAAAGGCGTAAGTTTGTTTGCCGCGCGCGAGCTGGAGCTTGCTGACTTTCATCTCGCTGAGATTGACGTTCGTCTGCGTCGCGCCATCCGGACGATCGACCGTCAACTTCAACTTCGCGCTGCCGCCGGTGATCGCGATCGGTTCGGTATTCGCGACAGGCGCTTCTGCCGGAGCCGCGTCCCGTTTCTTTCGTTGCATCGCGAGCAACAACGTCGGATGCCCGATCGATTGCTCAAGTCGCGCATTCGGCGCTGGCGCAGTCGGAGGCGCAAACGCATTCATCAATCCGTAGACCGCCGGAAGATTCGGCACGTCGACATCAACGATCGCCTTCCTCACCATCTCCAGTGGCGCGCCACCCAGCGCCAACTGCGCATCGCTCACCTTCGCATTCGCGAACGTGCTGGCGACGTTGGCGCTCTTCACGTTCACGCCCTTCATGTCGCCGGTTGCGGTCGCATCGAGCGTGATCGTCACAGTTTCGTTCTTGATCGGCTGCTGCCCGTTCGCGCTCACGCTGAGGTTCAGCACACGGCCGTCGAAGTTGATCGAAGTCTCCTGTGCCTGCGCAAGCTTGAGCGTGCCATCGAGTTTGCCGCTGGTGACCTGCCCCGACGAGTTAGTCGCTTCGATCGCGCCGCCGAATGCTTGCGCGATGCTCGACAATCGCGCCAGGTCCGCACCGATTTTAATCGCGCCGTTCCCCGCTATCCCGCCGCTCTTGGCGAGCGTGACGTTGACGGGCGCATCGGTCGCAATTGAGAACAATCCACTCTTCGCGCCGACGGTCATCTCGCTGAGATTCGCGTTGATCGCATCGCCGAGCGCGACCGAACCGGCGATCTTGCCGCTGATATCCTCACGACCGAACACCTGCTTGCCGCCTTTGTTGACGACGATATTTGGCATCGAGAAACCAAGCGGCTCGCTAAGCGTCACCGTTTTCCCATCAAACGATCCCGCGACGTTCGCGTAGATCGCGCCGCTCTTGAGCTCGATGCCCTGCTCCTTGAGCGCCGGCACGAGCCCGCCGAACTGGCGCTGAACTTCGTCTAGACCGTTCACTTCGAACTTCGCGAGTTTGAACGACGGCGCGGTGATCGTGCCGCTCGACAGCCCGGCGAGGTTCGCGCTGGCGACTACGTTGACCAGCGGTGATTTCTCGTCGCCGGATTGGAAATTCATCGTGCCGTTGTTGAGCGACTGCGGCTTGCCGTCCTTGTCGCGCTGAAGCTGCCCGCCGCTGGTGAGTGTGACGCGCGTCAGATCGATTGGCTGATTCGCGACACCGCTGATGCGTATGTTCGCGAGATTGACGTTGGCCGACGCTGCGATCGGCGCATCGTTCGTCGTCGGATCGCCATCCGTCGTGATCTTGAATTGACCCGTGCCGGCCAACTGTCTGCCACCGAGATCGACGAACTGCGCCA